>CAWUUC010000357.1:0-2707 GCA_963924905.1 uncultured Paracoccaceae bacterium | reverse complement strand
GGTGATTGCGGCACCTTCAGCGGCCGAAGCCTTGGCCCTGTTGATAGGTGCCTTTCAAGAGGCCGATATATTGCTGCAAGGGCTTGAGGGCTTGGTCGATGCGGCCGCCTTTCCCTTTGATGCCTATGAGTTCGAATTTGACGAAGAAGACCCCGTTGGGGAGGCACAAGATGAGGGCGGTTTGATTTTGTCTAATGCCTATGCCTATCAGCCAGAACCGCCGCGCAAACTGGACAGCTAAATGATTTTTACCGTGGCCATTGATGGGCCTGCAGCCGCGGGCAAGGGCACGATTGCGCGGGCCGTTGCAGCGCAATTTGGGTTTGCGCATTTGGATACGGGACTTTTATATCGGGCGGTTGGCGCAAAAGGCGGCGATCCTGTTGCCGCAGCACAAGGGCTGACAGCAGCCGATCTGGCCCGCGATGATTTACGCACGATGGCGGCAGGTCATGCGGCCAGTTTGGTGGCAGCCATGCCAGCCGTGCGCGCAGCCCTGACCGATTTTCAGCGTAGGTTTGCGCGCCGCAAAGGCGGTGCTGTTCTGGATGGCCGTGATATTGGCACATTCATTTGCCCCGAGGCCGAGATTAAACTGTTTGTAACGGCAAGTGCCCCCGTACGGGCACATCGGCGATGGTTGGAACTGGGCGGAGATCAGGCGCAAATTCTGGCTGAGGTCATGGCGCGTGATGAGCGTGACACCAACCGGGCTGATGCGCCGCTGGTTGCAGCAAAAGATGCCTTGATCATCGACACATCGGCACAAAGCGTTGACGAAGCTGTGGCCGTTGTGATTACAGCGGTTGAGCGTGCTTTTGAACGCGCGTCAAAAGACACTCATTTACCCCCGAAAGCGTATAGTTAACCAATGGACAGCCAGTGCTGACCGCACCATTGCAAAAATCTTGTGTGTAGGTGCTGGTTTTCGTCGCTGCATAATGTCGCCAATCAGATAATGCCATCCGTCATCACTGATTGTAGTCAACGCGTTTCGAGTTATATACCGCGGACGAGAATACCAGACTTTCAGGCATTTCCCTGAAAGCTAGAACAGGAAAATAAAATGTTGATTGACAAGTTGAACTGGCGTTATGCGACCAAAAAAATGGACCCCGCCAAATCTGTTCCGTTAGAAAAAGTGACGCGCATCCTAGAGGCCGCAAATCTTGCGCCGACCTCTAGTGGACTGCAACCCTTTGAAATTTATGTTGTAACCAACACAGACATCAAAGAAAAACTGTCCGAAGCAGCCTTTGGTCAAGCGCAGGTAAAAGATGCAAGCCATGTTTTGGTCTTTGCCGCGTGGGACAATTATACGGCCGCAAGGATTGATGCTGTGGTCCAGCAAACCCATCTTCAACGCGGGACACCGATGGAGGCGCTGAATGGCTATTTCGACAATCTAAAGGCAAATTATTTGCCCCGTGATCCAGAGGTCAATTATGCCCATGCGGCACGCCAGGCCTATCTTGCGATGGGAGTGGCCTTGGTTGCCGCAGCCTTTGAAGAAGTAGATGCAACCCCAATGGAAGGGTTTAGCCCTGATTCAGTCGATGCAATTTTAGGTTTGCGTGACAAGGGATTGCGCGCTGTCACATTGATGCCCTTAGGCTATCGTGCGGCCGAAGGCGATTGGCTGAACGGATTGCCAAAAGTCCGCAAAGCCCTGACGGATCTGATTACTGAAGTTAAATAAGCGAAAATTTTGCGACTTTGGGGCGGCCTCTGAAATAGGGCCGCCTTTTTGCTGCGATTTTGCATCCAAACTCAATCTTTTTTGGGAAGTCGATTTTTTGAAGCGGAACAGCGCGCTGCCAAGACTGGGGGGCTCGCCCCCCAGACCCCCGAGGATATTTATAAAGAGAAGAAATGGGGCTTCGGTCTGCAAAATGCGCCATGATCTGTGCATTCACGCGCAGAAGCGAGACTTGTTTTACCCACGTCAAGGGCTCAAGTGTTAAAAGCACAGCCGATGGAGCATTTGATGTCAAAACCTTTGCCAACTTATTTTATCTCGCATGGTGGCGGGCCGTGGCCTTGGGTCGCCCCAATGCGCGAGATGTTTGTAAATTTGGAACTGTCCTTGAAGGCAATGGTGGCCGACCTGAAGGACCCACCCAAAGCCATCCTTATGATTTCAGGACATTGGGAAGCTGAAGATGTGGCCATCATGGCATCGTCACATCCACCGATGGTTTACGATTACTCGGGATTTCCGGCAGAAACTTATCAGATCGTTTATCCGGCACCTGGCGCGCCAGAGATTGCGGCGCGCACATTGGGTTTGTTGCAGTCCGCGGGGATTGCAGCGCACTTGGACCATCACCAAGGTTTTGATCACGGCACTTTCGCACCAATGGCCATCATGTATCCAAATGCCGATATCCCGCTGTTCCAGATTAGTCTGCTGAAATCTTATGATCCAAGGGCGCATTTTGCGATTGGGCATGCTTTGGCGCCACTGCGATCTGAAGGTGTGTTGATCGTCGGTTCGGGACTGTCGTTTCACAATTTACGGATGTTTGGACCCGCCGCCAAAGCCCCATCAGAAGCCTTTGACAAATGGTTGGGCGAGACACTGATGCTGGCGGCACCTGCGCGTGAAGATGCGTTAATTGATTGGGAAAGTGCACCTTATGCGCGGGTGTGCCACCGCGAAGAGGACCATCTTGTGCCGTTGTTTGTCGCATTGGGGGCCGCGAAA
>CAWUUC010000356.1:0-4323 GCA_963924905.1 uncultured Paracoccaceae bacterium | reverse complement strand
GAATCGACCGTGGCGCTGCCCCAAGAACCGACTCTGACCCTAACCGAGCAGGACCCCGCGCAACCCGCATCTACACAGCCCAAATCTGGTTTTCTGGCGGGGGTTGTTTTGGGAATATTTGCAGCGGGTGCGGGCTACGCTGTTGCACAATATTATCCAATGAAAACGGCTGTTCTGTCTGAGGACAAAATTGCACCCTTGCAGGCCGACATTGCGGCTCTGCGCGCAGAAATGGCAAAGATCCCTGTTCCCGATGACAGCTTAGCACTGCGGTTGGATATAATTGAGGCCGCAGTGCGCGATGCACCTGATCTGGGTCAGATCACAGCCCGACTGACAACGCTTGAAACAAAACCAGATTCCGCGGCAACTATTTTGCAATTGCAAGAACAGATCTCGACACTTCAGGCGCAATCAATCCCTTTTGATCCAATGCCCGCCGTAAAATCAGCAATTGCGGGTGAGCTAGAGGCGGTGCGCCAGTCTGCTGCCGAAATGCGCGCCGAGGCGCAATCAGCCGCCCTTGTCGCTGATCGCACTGCAAAGATTGCCCTGCTACAAGCAGCGCTCGACACTGGTGCGCCATATGTTTCGGCGATGGGTCTGGCCGATATGCCGGCTGTTTTGGCGGATCATGCCCTAACGGGTCTGCCCAGTCTGACATCGCTGAAAGAGACCTTTCCTAATGTCGCGCGATTGGCCCTAGAGGCAGCCCTGCGCGCCAATATGGGCGGTACTTGGTCCGAGCGGGTTACGAATTTTTTACGCAGCCAAACAGGCGCGCGCGCCCTGACCCCGCGTGAGGGCAATGATCCTGACGCGATTTTGTCGCGTGCCGAAGCTGCTCTGAACACTGCGGATTTGACCGCGGCACTGACCCAGTTGCAGACCCTTCCGCCAGAGGCGCAAACCGCAATGCAAGATTGGACTGCAAGCGCCACCTTGCGTCAGACGGCAATCGATGCGGTGACCGCCCTTGCCGCGAAAAAGGAATAATAAATGCTTTGGTCCCTGCTAAAGGTTTTGCTGTTCGTGACCCTTATTGCCGCCATGAGCTATGGCGCAGATTTGCTGATGCATTCTGACCAAGGGTTCTTGATTGCCTTTGGCGGTTGGGAATTTACCTTGGGCCCATTGCAGGCCACGATTCTATTGCTGCTGATGATCACTGTGATGTGGGTTGCGATGCGGTTGGTGGGGCTGATTGTCGCGACCCTACGGTTTGTGACGGGGGATGAAACTGCCCTGTCGCGCTATTTTGACCGCAATCGCGAACAAAAGGGCTATCAGGCGTTGAATGACGGTTTGATCGCGCTGGCCTCGGGTGAGGGGCGGTTGGCCTTGTTGCGGGCGCAAAGGGCCGAAAAATATCTGAGAAAACCTGAAATAACGGGTCTTTTGATGGCCCAAGCTGCCGAAGTGGCGGGCGATCATGCCAAGGCAACGGCGGCCTATAAATCGTTGCTGGCCGATGACAAAACCCGATTTGTCGGGGTGCGTGGATTGTTGAAACAAAAGCTTGCCGAAGGGGATACGAAAACCGCCCTGCAACTGGCTGAAAAGGCCTTTGCTTTGCGCCCAAAACATACCGAAACCCAAGATATATTGCTGCAATTGCAATCGGGCGCGTCTGATTGGTCGGGGGCCCGTGCAACCTTGGGCGCCAAACTCAAGGGGGGGCATTTGCCCAAGGATGTGTTTCGCAGGCGCGATGCCGTGATGGCCTTGCAACAAGCAAAAGGTGTTTTGGATGTAGATGCCACGATCGAATCGCGCGAGGCTGCGATCGATGCGAATAAAAAATCACCCGATCTGATCCCTGCCGCCGCGATGGCTGCCCGCGCCTTGATTTCAAAAGGTGACAGCAAAACTGCGACACGGATTTTGAAAAAGGCTTGGGCCGCGCAACCTCATCCTGATCTGGCGGCCGCCTTTGCAGAAATTGACCCCGATGAAACGCCGATCACGCGCCTAAAGCGGTTTCGTGCCCTGACGGACCAAAAATCTGACGACACCGAAACCAAACAACTTTTGGCGGAACTGAACATCGCCGCCGAAGATTTCCCTGCTGCGCGCCGCGCCTTGGGGAATTTGGCAACAGATGATCCCACCCAGCGAAGTCTTGTGATCATGGCCGCGATTGAGCGCGGCGAAGGTAGTGATGAGGCTGTCGTTCGCGGATGGTTGTCGCGCGCCCTGACAGCACCCCGTGGCCCGCAATGGTGCTGTGACACCTGTCAGGCGATCCATTCTGAATGGACTCCGACCTGTGATAATTGTGGCGGTTTTGATACGCTTTCTTGGCGCAGACCTGCCGAGAAATCAGGGCCAAGCGCCACAGGCGCTGAACTGCTGCCCCTTTTGGTCAATCCGCCCAAAGATATGGCGATGACGCAATCTGATCTTGATTTGGCAGCGGTCGCACGCAATGCAAATTAGGGCTACCAACCGCTGAAAAGGGGTGCTATGCAGCCGCCAGTTGGCCGCTGTAGCTCAGATGGTAGAGCACGTCATTCGTAATGATGGGGTCGGGGGTTCGAGTCCCTTCAGCGGCACCACTAAACCTAAGATTCCAGGCAAAAACCTTAGTTAAGCATCTGATAATACACACAGATTCTAACCTACCCCATCGTGGGTATCAATGTGTGTAGACCAAAATGCAGACCAAAATCATCCCTTATACTTTCACACGCAGCGGCTACTTTTACTTTTCTCGTCGTGTTCCGTCAGACCTTTTGCAGCATTACACGGGTGGTCGAATCGTGCAGGGGCTTCGCACTAAGTCCCCCCAAACTGCCAAAACTCGTGCCATGCTCGCAGCGGCTAAGCTGGATGAACGTTGGTCACAGTTGAGACTGGCGCACGCAGATGTTTTTGGGGGTAAACTGCAGAAGTTTGATGCTGCACTCCCTCAACAAAACCAAGGCAGCTTGATCTCGATCCAATCAGCAGACCCGCACGGACCCACTCTGGCTGAAGCCTTAGCTCTCTATGTCACACAGAAGGGTAAAGGCCGTGGAAAGACATTTCATGCAGGATCAGAGCGTGCTTTAAACTATCTGACAGCAGCCTGTGGTGTTAAGCCTTTGACAAGCTACAGCCGAACCGATGCGCTAAAGTTTCGAGATTGGTTGATTGCCAAGAACCTCAGTGGGTCCAGTGTGACGCGTGTGATGTCCAGCCTCAAGGCCGTGTTCAACTTTGCGATCTCAGAGCTGGCACTTGAAAGCCGTAATCCTTTTCTGGGGATTTATCATGACCGCAAGGCCGGTGTGTCAGATCGTAAGCCACTTCCTATCGTCACTATTGGCCATATCCAAAGTGAATGCATCCGGGTTGATGATGAAATGCGTTGGCTTGTGGCGTTGATCTCAGACACGGGAATGCGGCTTGCAGAGGCTACGGGATTACTGCGTGAAGATTTTGTCGGATTAGATGGCACATCACCCTATATCCAAATAAAGCCGTATGCTTGGCGGACACTCAAAACCGAAAGCAGTCAGCGCAATGTGCCTTTGATTGGGGTCTCTCTTTGGGCGGCACAACGGATCATTGACCAACAGACAGACAGTAAATTTGCCTTTCCCAGATATAACAAGACACCGACCACCAACGCCAACTCAGCCAGCGCTGCCTTAAACAAATGGATGAAGCCTTTGGTGCCTGTGGGCTGTTCAATGCATAGCTTCAGACACTCGATGCGAGACAGGCTAAGGGCTGTGCAATGTCCTTCTGATATCGTTGATCAATTGGGTGGATGGCAAACCAGCGGGGTGGGTCATGGGTTTGGCGCGCGGGTTTCGGATCTTGCCAGCGGCATCGTGTCAAAGGCCAAGGTTTGCAGTGTGACCACAACCAACACACAGCATTATGCCGCGCAACTGGCGCCACATAGCGCACCTATCGGATTCTTCTTAAAGGGCCCGAAACGATCCAGATGCGATCACAAGCGCCCACCGATACCCAATGCTGTGTGCGAACAGTTGATCCGAACGCCTATGGCCTTTCATCATAGGTGAACCTGCGGAAAATCCAATCGCAACGTTTCAAAACGTGATTGATGCCTGCGTCGGTATAGAACTCCGCGATGCTGTATCCCATTCTTTGGGAAGAGGTTCTTTTGGCGTGCGGCAAAAGCATAAGGCTCTGATCAAGATCAAGATTTTTTGAGATCGTGGCCATATCAACTTCCAAGTGCTCATATCGTATCGCAAAGTCTCCAAAATAGACGCCGTCAATGTGCAGGATGTCGAAGTCAGTGCTCCAGTCTTGATGCAGTATATACTCTTCGAATGCCGTTCGAGCATCTAGAAGAGTTTGATA
>CAWUUC010000355.1:0-9176 GCA_963924905.1 uncultured Paracoccaceae bacterium | reverse complement strand
CAAAGATGCCCCCAGTGCCATATAGAGTACGTATTTGCTGCGGACCTTGCGGCCCTTGGGTACTTCGAGATCGATAAACACAACAAAATCCTCACTACAACAATCCGTTTATCCGCCTAAACATCGTCGGGAATATGGCGAATTCGGCGGGTTTTGAATGACAATTGGTTTCCAAACGGGAAACAGTCCACGCCAGACTTTCCCTTTCTCTTGATCTGCGTTAAGGCAAATCAACTTGTTTTTGAAAGATACTGCGATGAAGTTTACCCTGTCTTGGCTCAAAGATCACTTGGACACATCGGCCACATTGGACGAGATTTTGTATGCATTGACCGACCTTGGACTAGAGGTCGAAGAGGTCGTCAACCCTGCAGCAAAACTTGCGTCGTTTACCATCGCAAAAGTGGTGTCAGCTGAAAAACATCCTGACGCGGATAAGCTGCGCGTCTGCCAAGTGATGACGGATGAGGGCGAAAAGCAGATTGTCTGCGGAGCCCCGAATGCCCGTGCAGGGATCACGGTGGTTTTGTGCAAACCCGGCGACTATGTGCCGGGCATCGATGTGACTTTGGGGATCGGGAAGATCCGCGGCGTTGAAAGCCACGGGATGATGGCCTCAGAGCGCGAGTTGGAATTGTCGGATGAACATGACGGTATCATTGAGCTGGCCTCGGGCGAGGTTGGCCAAAAGTTTGTCGACTGGTTAGCACATCATCGCCCCGCCGTGGTGGATCCGATGATCCATATCAAAATCACGCCAAATCGCCCCGATGCGCTGGGCGTTCGGGGTGTTGCGCGCGATTTGGCGGCGCGCGGTTTGGGTGTTTTAAAGCCGATGGTTGTTCCACAGATTAAAGGTGGATTTGCCAGCCCCGTTCAGGTTGAAATTGATCCGATCTTGCGCGCCAAAGGCTGCCCGCATTTTGCAGGGCGCACCATTCGTGGCGTCAAAAACGGCCCCTCACCGGATTGGTTGGCCCTACGCCTCAAGGCGATTGGTCTGCGTCCTATCTCTACCTTGGTGGATATCACCAATTATTTCACATTCGGATTGAACCGCCCGTTGCACGTCTTTGACCTTGCCAAGGTGCATGGCAATCTGCGTATTCATCCCGCGCAAGGCGGCGAAGCATTTTTGGCCTTGGACGGCAAAACTTATACATTACGCGCGGGTCAAATGGCGATCTCGGATGATGCTGGGGTTGAATCGCTGGCAGGGATCATGGGCGGGGAGGTGTCGGGCTGCTCTGATGCCACCACCGATGTCTTTTTGGAATCCGCCTATTGGGACCCTATAACAATCGCCGCTACGGGGCGTGCGCTGAAAATCAACAGTGATGCGCGCTATCGGTTTGAACGCGGCGTGGATCCTGCCTTTACGCTAGACGGGTTGGATTTGGCAACGCAGATGATCCTTGATCTCTGCGGTGGTGAGGCATCTGAAATCGCCGCTGATGGTGCGCCGATTGACACCAAACGTGCCTATAAATTGAACCCCGCGCGGGTGATTTCATTGGTTGGCATGGATATCCCTGAATCTGAACAGCGTCAGACCCTGACTGCTTTGGGATTTGAGATGAAGGGGAATATGGCAACCCCACCATCTTGGCGCCCAGATGTTTTGGGCGAGGCTGATTTGGTCGAAGAGGTGGCGCGTGTCGCGAGCTTGACCAAATTACAAGGCCGCCCTTTGCCACGCACCCAAGCGGGGGTGCCAAAGCCTATTTTGACGCCTTTACAGGTTCGTGAACGGCTGGCGCGGCGCACGATTGCGGCCTTGGGCTATAATGAATGTGTCACCTACAGCTTTATTGACAAGGATGCTGCGGTTTTGTTTGGCGGCGGCACGGATGCGGTGCGCGTTGATAATCCGATCTCATCTGAAATGACGCATTTGCGCCATGATCTTTTGCCTGGATTATTGCGCGCCGCCGCCCGCAATCAAGCGCGTGGTTTTGCTGAGATGGCCTTGTTTGAGGTGGGAGCAGTTTTTACTGGGGGCGAACCCGGCGATCAACATCTTCAGGCAACGGGTTTGTTGATTGGGGCGACAGCGCCCAAAGATCCTTTTGCCAGCCGTCGCGGAGTGGATACATTTGACGCAAAGGCAGATGTAGAGGCCGTCTTGGCCGCCCTTGGCGCGCCCGCGCGGGTGCAAATCAGCCGCAAAGCCACAAGTTGGTGGCATCCTGGGCGCTCTGGCGTTATCGGTCTGGGGCCAAATATGATGGCCAGTTTTGGCGAGGTGCATCCCCGCGTTCTGGCCGCGATGGATGTCAAAGGCCCAGCGGTGGCCTTTACGGTTATCATTGCCAATGTGCCAATGCCCAAGGTCAAGACGCCTACAAAACCTGCCCTTGTCTTGTCTGACTTACAGGCGGTTGAGCGCGACTTTGCCTTTGTTGTCGCGGCCGATACCGAAGCTTTGGTTGCCGTCAATGCAGCTGCAGGGGCAGATAAGGTCCTCATTGAGCAGGTGCGCTTGTTTGATCAATTTACTGGCGACAAGGCCGAGGCACAGATGGGGGTCGGCAAAAAATCAATTGCCATTTCGGTGAGGTTGCAACCCACTGATAAAACCCTGACTGATGCTGAGATTGAGGCCGTGTCCGCCAAAATCATCGAAAAAGTCACAAAGGCGACGGGTGGCGTGCTGCGCGGGTAAAGCCTGCGCGCTTATTTTGATTTGAACCGCGCTATCAAGCGGGCAAAAAATCCCTTTGCACCTGCGCGGGCTGTATCGGCCCGCGCCTCTACCCCATCCCAAGTTTCTTGCACTTCGGCGACGGCGGGCTCAATCGTGCGTTCCCAAAATTGCAGCCAGATACGGCGGATCATAAATGCGCCCAAGGCCAACATTATCAGTACAATGATATTCACATAAGGAATGATACGCACATCTGGTCCCGCCACTTCGCGCACGGAAACTGCATTGGGATAAATCGATAAGATCGGCAGACGCCAGCCGTAGTGGGTCACTGAAACCCAAATCGGCGCGGCCTTTGTCGATTTCAAATTTGCAGCCTCTGCCTGAAGATTTGAACTGTCATATTTGAAATAGGGCGGCCAGACCCAGCCTGTATCTTCATTGCGGTAAACCATCACCGATTCGTCTGCGTAAACCGCCTCAACAAAACGGATATCGCGCGGACCGTCTGTGATTGCAGTCCCCGAATCAGGCGAGGCATAGGCCCAGGAATTGCTGCTGCTGATTGCGGTCAAGCGGTTATAGGTATTGGTGATCCGCACGATGTCATGCTGTGGCAATGTATAATGCAAAAAGCCTGCAGCCAGCAAAATCAAGGTGATGCGAAAAGTCCATTTGACGTATTTCATCTTGGCCGTCTCCTATTGATGATTGACCAGATAGGCAGTTAGAAAAATCGCGATGGTGGGAATGATACAGATGAGTATGAGCAACTTATGTCGCAGACTGCTGTGGTAATCTTTCATTCCCGCCCTGACAAAGCTGTCGCGATCCCCTTCGATGCCCCCTGCATCAAAGATGCGTTCCAACCGTTCACGCTCGGTCGAGGCGGCGTATATTCGCATCGTTAGGTAAATGACGCTAAGGCCTAAGAAACCGAAAACAATCAGCTTGATCAGACCGATCATATATCCCTCCTAGAGTTTGTCCTTAATGGCGCATTGGGCCAAATCCCCACCACAGGCCAGGGCTTTGCCGCTGCCTTTGCGGTTGATACTTGCTGCATGGGCACAATAGGGGGTGGCAATGCGTTTGGGCGCAAATTCCTTGGCCCCGGGATAATGGGCATTGCTGCGTTGGACGACCATTTCGGTCCGATAAAATTCGCAAGCCATCACTATAATCCGATCTTAACTAAGGTTCTCTGCCCCAGATAGGCAGTTTGTGGCACAATTACTATCCGCAAAACGGTGCTAAGCAGGGATATTGTCGATCAATCTTACACCATCCAGCCAAGCCGCCGCCAAAAGACGCAAGGGGCGATCCAGATCATTTGGCACGCCCAATGTGGCGGCATCGCGCAATTCAATATATTCGATTGTGTCAAAACCCGCTGATAAAATCTGCTCGGCGCAGGTTTGCAATGCACTTTGCTGACCTGCCCGAAAATTCACTGCGGCCTGCGTCAGCGCATCATAAAGCGCAGGTGCAATGTCGCGGGCCTTTGGCCCAAGGCGGGTGTTGCGCGATGACATTGCCAGACCGTCCGCCTCACGGATGGTTTCGCAGCCGACAATCCAAACAGGAATATTCAAATCTCGGACCATTCGTTTGACCACTTGCAATTGCTGCCAGTCTTTTTGACCAAAATAGGCGCGGTCGGCCATTGTCATGCCGAACAATTTGGCCACCACTGTTGCCACCCCGTCAAAATGCCCCGGTCGCGATGCCCCTTCTAGCGGTTCGGCCACGCCTGAAACTGTGACATTTGTCGCAAAACCTTCTGGATAGACTTGATCGGCCAAGGGCGCAAAGATCACATCCGCCCCAACGGTCGCCACCATGGCCGCGTCGGTCTGCAGCGTGCGAGGATATTTCACCAAATCATCGGGGTTATTAAATTGTTTTGGATTGACGAAAATCGTCACAATCACCCTATCACAATCGGCCATCGCCGCGCGCACCAAGGATAAATGTCCTGCGTGCAAAGCCCCCATCGTCGGCACAATACCCACAATCTGCCCAGCCGCCTTCCAAGCCCGCACCAGTTGGCGCAACTGATCCTTGTCGTGGATAATTTCTGTCAAGGTTTCGTCCCTAAAACATCGGCAAAGCTGTGTTCGGGGGCAGGAAAACTGCGCGCGCGCACTTCGGCTGCATAGCTGGCAATGGCCTGATCCGCCAGCGCGCCCAGATCGGCATAGCGTTTGACAAATTTGGGCCGGAATTCGGTGAACATTCCCAGCATATCGTCAACGACCAAAACCTGCCCATCACAATCTACGCCGGCGCCAATGCCAATCGTTGGAATGGCAATGGCCGCCGTGATGCGCCCCGCCAGACCAGCAGGCACTTTTTCCAACACAACCGCAAAGGCACCTGCATCCGTCACAGCCTGGGCATCTGCCATGACGCGCGCGGCCTCTGCATCGCGGCCCACAACCTTATAGCCGCCCAATGTGTTCACGGCCTGCGGCGTCAAACCGATATGCGCCATCACAGGAACACCGCGCGCCGTCAAAAAGGCGATCGTGGGTGCCATATGCGCGCCACCCTCGATTTTAACGCAGGGCGCGCCCGTTTCAGCCATCAAACGTGCGGCATTGCGATAAGCTTGTTCGGGACTTTCTTCATAGCTGCCAAATGGCATATCAATGATCGCCATGGCCTGCGAAAGTCCCCGCACCACAGCACGCCCGTGCAAGATCATCATCTCCATCGTCACGCCTAAGGTGGACGCCATTCCATGCAGAACCATCCCCACGGAATCACCCACCAGCGCCATATCACAATGACGATCCACCAGCCGCGCGCCAGGGGTTGTATAGGCCGTCAGCACAACCAAAGGATCAGCCCCCTTGCGGGCCTTAATATCGGGCGGAAGGACAGGACGGATCGGGGAAGAGGCGCTCATCGGATGGCTCCGTGTTTTTAACATGCCTATCATATGTGCAGAAAGGCAGGGTTTGGGCAAGAAATTATGCCGCATTGCAGCGCATTTCTGAATTGACGCCGCGCCAAAGACAAGGCCAATTCGACCTAACAGCTAAGGAGAAGCCATGACTTTACTTGCAAAATTGACTCAACAAGGCCTGAGCCCTGAAATGACGCGACCCGCCCCTGATCGGCTGATTTCGGGCGATCCCATCCACAGCACATGGAGTTTGGATGAAACGGACGGTCTTTATTGCGGCATTTGGCAATCAACCATCGGCGCGTGGCGTGTGATCTATACAGAGTGGGAATATTTCAACATTCTGTCAGGCCATTCTATTTTGACCGATGCAGATGGGGTGATCACCCACCTGCGGACGGGTGATCGTTTTGTGATCCGCCCCGGGTTTCAGGGCACTTGGCAGGTGCTGGAAACCACGATCAAGGATTATGTAATCCGCCTTTAGATCGTTTAATTGACACCTGCCGTTGCCGTGGGACCAGCGGTAATCGCTGGTCTGAAATTTACAACGGTTGTCGTTTCGACGACCTCTTCCTCGGGCAAGGGGGGGCAAATTGCAGCATCGATATTATTGCGGCGGCATTCGCGTAACCGCTGTTTATCAGCCTTTGCACGTGCTTTTGCAGCGATTTCGGCGTCTTTTGCGGCTTTTTCTTCCTTGGCCGCTGCAATGGCCGCGATGTTTTCAAGGTCGATGGTCTTTTGCGCCTCGTTCTCGGCCGTATTTGGCACCGCAAATCCCCACGCATCATCCATATAAGGTCCCTCTGCGGCAAGGCTTTCGGGCAGGGTCCGCACCTTAACTTGGGTCCCCATTTTGATTTCTTCATACAGTTGGATCACGTCTTGATTGAACATCCGGATACAACCCGCCGAAGTGGCGCGCCCGATGCTTTCGTTTTGGATTGTTCCATGGATGCGGAAATAGGTATCGCGGCCATCGCGGTACAAATACATCGCCCGCGATCCAAGTGGGTTATCTATCCCACCCGGGCGACCATTGGCGTATTGAGCATAAAGGTCTGGACGCGTTTGCAACATATTCGCGGTCGGCTGCCAAGACGGCCATTCTTGTTTGCGTTGGATCGTGCCCGTGCCTTGAAATGAAATACCTTCACGGCCAACAGCGATGGCATATCGCATCGCGCGATTGCCTTCTTTGATATGATAAAGTTTGCGCGCGAATGTATCGACCACAATAGAGCCCACGGGTTCATCGCCAGCATAATCGACCTCGGTGCGGCGCTGTAAAGATGTCAGCAATTCAGGGTCAACGGGCTCAATGTAAAGACCGTTGTCGGTCAAGCCGCCATAACCCTCCACTGGGCCTAAAGGGGCCTGCTCTATCTCGGGTTTGGCACCAGCACAGGCCACCAAAAAGGTCAGGGCAAGCATGCCAAATAGGCGCGGGACAGCATTTATCACAATCAACCCTCGGTTCGCAAAAATCTTTGAACACCTAGGGCTATTGCGAGGCGAAAGGTCAAGGCCTTGCGCGAAATCGTGAACGTGAAATCCCTTTGGCGTTGCTGCCAAAGGGTATAGTTGCGCGATTTACCGCCTAGCCTACGATATTAAAATCAGGACCATAGGGGTATTTGGTGATGTCTTCGTTGCCATCGTCGGTGATGAATAAAATATCATGTTCGCGGTAACCGCCTGCACCTTGCTGGCCATCTGGGATGGTCAACATAGGCTCCATCGAAATAACCATGCCAGGCTCCAAGATCGTATCGATGTCTTCGCGCAGTTCCAGACCCGCCTCACGGCCATAGTAATGCGACAATATCCCAAAGGAATGCCCATACCCAAAGGAGCGGTATTGTAAAACCTGATGCTCTTCAAAAAACGTGTTCAGTTTCGACGTCACTTCGGCGCAAGACACTCCAGGTTTCAACAACCTGATTCCATATTCATGGGCTGCAATGTTGATATCCCAAATGCGGCGGGATGCAGCGTCCACCGCGCCCACAAACAAGGTGCGTTCAAGCGCAGTGTAATAGCCTGATATCATGGGAAAGGTGTTCAGTGACAAAATATCGCCGCGCTGCAATTTGCGCGACGTCACAGGGTTATGCGCGCCGTCGGTGTTGATCCCCGATTGAAACCAAACCCAAGTGTCGCGGTATTCAGCATCAGGGAAACGTTTGGCAATTTCCAGTTCCATCGCATCGCGCCCGGCCATGGCAATGTCAATTTCGCGGGCGCCGACCTTAATCGCCTCGCGGATGGCAAAGCCGCCGACATCCGCCACATTCGCGCCGTGACGGATGATGTCCAATTCAGCTTGGGACTTCGTCATGCGCTGGCGCATCGTGCCTGCCGAAATATCGACACCGCGTTTGGGTTGCAAAAACACGTTGAGTTTTTCTGATTGCACCAAGGTCAGGTGATCTGCTTCGCATCCAATCACGCGCCCCGTGCCTGTCACCGATAAAATCGCACGCCAGAAATTATCGCGCTGCCAGTCGGTATAGGTTATGTTGTCGCCATGACAGCGCCGCCAAGGTTGGCCCGCGTCAATCCCCGCCGAAATGGTCACGGATTGACTGGCTGTCACAACCAGACCGTAAGGGCGGCCAAAGCTGCAATAAAGAAATCCTGAATAATAGGCGATATTGTGCATTGAGGTGAAAACACAGGCCTCGACACCATGCACCTCCATCAATTCGCGCAGACCTGCAAGGCGGTCATCATATTCGCTGGCGGCAAAAGGCAAAATTCGGTCGCCTTGGTGAAAACGGTATTGCTGTGGACGTTCCGTCATATCAGACCTCATAAATGGGGCCATGCGGACCCCGATGGGTCCCGGCGTGCAGGACGATGGCAGCAAGCTGCGGGCGGTGGGGGCAACCCCTGCGGCGACGCCATCGCCGCAAGCCTGTCAACAGATTGCCCCAGCGGCCCGTCCTTGGCAAGGGATCAACTGCGCCCTATAAGGCGCAATGGCCATATCCCTTTCCTCGCTGACTGATCTGGATTACGACGACATCATCGATGTACGCGCGCCTGCCGAATATGCCGAGGATCATATCCCTGGCGCAATCAATCTGCCTGTCTTAGATGATACTGAACGCGCCACGGTTGGCACGATGTATAAACAGGTCAATCCCTTTGCGGCGCGCAAACTGGGCGCGGCTTTGGTGGCGCAAAATGCAGCCAAACATTTACAAACCGTTTTGGCGGATCGACCAGGCAGCTGGCGGCCTTTGGTGTATTGCTGGCGCGGCGGGCAAAGATCGGGATCTTTTGCGATGATCTTGGCCCAAATAGGTTGGCGAGTGGAAACGATCCAAGGCGGATACAAGGCTTGGCGTGCCTTGGTCGTGGACGCACTCTATCACCAGCCTTTCCCCGCGCCGATTGTCGTGTTGGATGGCAATACAGGATCGGGCAAAACCGCGCTTTTACCTCATTTGGGGGCGTTGGGGGTGCAGGTTTTGGACCTTGAAGGCTTAGCCAACCATCGCGGATCGATTTTTGGGGCGGTGGGTCAGCAGCCATCTCAAAAATCATTTGAAACAGCTTTGGCTTATAAAATTCGGGATCTAGACCCGCTGCGCCCTGTGGTCA
>CAWUUC010000354.1:0-2699 GCA_963924905.1 uncultured Paracoccaceae bacterium | reverse complement strand
CAAAATCGCCGGCCAAGGTGGCGGCCTGGAATTCAGCGCACAAACGCGGCGCGACATTGGCGGTGACTGAAATCGCCCCCACCCCGCCATGCGCGTTAAACCCAAGCGCAGTCGCATCTTCGCCAGACAATTGGATGAAATCTGCACCGCAACTGGCGCGTTGTTGGCTGACACGTTCGATCTTGCCCGTGGCATCCTTGACCCCAATGATCCGCGGCAATTTCGCCAACTGTCCCATGGTTTCTGGTGTCATATCGACCACCGAACGCCCTGGGATATTATAAATGATAATCGGCAAAGTGCAGCAGTCGTGCAACGCCGTGTAATGCGCGATCAGTCCCGCTTGTGTGGGCTTGTTATAATAGGGCGTGACGACCAAGGCTGCATCCGCGCCAACCTTTTCGGCGTGACGGATCAAATCGATCCCTTCAATAGTGTTATTTGAACCCGCACCCGCAATCACTGGAACGCGGCCCGCAGCGGTTTCAACGACCACTTCGATCACTTGGCGATGTTCTTCATGGGTTAAGGTCGGGCTTTCACCCGTGGTGCCTACTGGCACCAAACCCGTCGATCCTTGGGCAATCTGCCATTCAACCAGTTTCTTGAGCGCCACCAGATCCAAAGCACCGTCTTTAAACGGCGTGACGAGGGCAGGTATAGACCCTTTGATCATGGCGCATATCTCCTTATGGGGGATTCTGGGTGAATCACCGATTGCAATCGCGACGTCTTAACGCCGATCATAGGTTTTGCCAAGCGATGGGCACGAAATTGCCATCACGAACTCAGGGTTATCAACCGCCTCTTGATGCAACTCAAAACTTAGGGCAAAATTGCGCCATGAGCAGAAAAAACATCATCGCAAAAGCGATCGCACTTTTCCTAAGCCTGACGCCGATTGCCGCGCAGGCAGATCAGGCCAGCGCGCTGGCCACAGCCTTGCGGGCGGCGGGGGCGGGTGATTGGTCTAACGCTTTGACATCGGCCCGCGATGCAGGGACCAGCGGTGGCAACCTGATCTTATGGCAATGGTTGCGCGATGGCCAAGGCAAGTTGGGCGATTACGAATCCTTCTTGGCGCGCAATCCCGACTGGCCAGGATTGGCATTGCTCAAAGAAAAAGGCGAAATCGCCGTAGCCCGATCAGATGATCCAACCCGCGTTTTAGCTTATTTTGGCACAGATAAACCGCGCTCTGGCATCGGATCTGCGGCGATGGTGCGCGCTCTGGCCGCGGTTGGCCGCAATGATGAGGCCCGCGCTGAGGCGATCCGCGGCTGGATCAATTTGCGCTTTGATGCCGAGGCAGAGGCCGCGATGATCGCAGTTGCCGGCAATGTCGTGACCAGTGCAAATAAAGCGCGTCTTGATGGGCTGCTGTGGGCAAAAAATCGCAACCCCGAAGTGACACGCCTGCTGCCGCGTCTTGGCGCTGATGAAGCTGCTTTGGCCCGTGCCCGCATGGCCTTGCAAACCGATGCAAAAGACGCCAGCGCCTTGGTGCGCGCTGTTCCCGCCTCTGTGGCAAATGATCCAGGTTTGGCCTTTGACCGATATGATTTTCGGATGCGCGCCAGTCTTTATGATGAGGCGGCCGATCTGATCCTTTCTCGGTCCAATACCGCCGCTGATCTTGGCGACCCCGAAGGTTGGGCTGCACGGCGCGCTGATCTGGCCCGTATCTTGATGCGGCAAGGGAAATTTCAAACTGCCTACCGCGTCGCGGCCAGTCATCAGTTGACCGCAGGCAGCGAATTTGCCGATCTTAGTTTTGTCGCAGGCTTTATTGCCTTGCGCCACCTGAACGATCCGGCACGCGCCCTGGCGCATTTCACCTCTCTTGAGGCGGGGGTTGCAACCCCAATTTCCAAGGCGCGCGCCCTTTATTGGATCGCCCGCGCCCTTGATGCCGCAGGCCAAGATCCAACCTCGCAATATCGCGCCGCCGCCAGCTATCAAACCACATTTTACGGTCTTTTGGCGGCGGAAAGACTGGGCCTTTCGCTTGATCCTGCCTTGGTTAATGTGGGCGCACCCAGTGGCGAATGGCGCACATCCAGCTTTGCCAACTCGTCCGTGCTGGCCGCAGGGCGCGCCGCATTAGAGGCAGGCGACCGCACCTTAGCCAAACGATTCTTTTTGCATCTGGGCGAAGGCTTGAACAACAGCGAATTGGCCGCACTTTCCGACATGGCGTTGCGTTTGGATGAACCCCATATCGCGGTTTTGATTGCCAAAGCTGCGGCTGAGCGTGGCCTCATCTTGCCCCGCGCCTATTTCCCGGTGCCAGATTTCGTTCCCGATAACCTGCCCGTCAGTCGTGCGCTCGCCCTTTCTATTGCAAGGCGCGAAAGCGAATTTGATCCGCGCGCGCAATCTTCAGTCGGTGCGCGCGGCCTGATGCAGGTTATGCCAGATACTGCCGCCGAAGTCGCTAAATCCTTGGGCGAAACATCTTCTGCGGCCCGTCTTACACAAGATCCTGCCTTCAACATCCGCATGGGCGCGGCCTATTTGGGGAAATTGGTCGAACGTTTTGGCCCCGCGGTTGCCTTGGTGGCCGCAGGGTATAACGCAGGCCCAAGTCGCCCGGCAAAATGGGTCCAAGAGTACGGCGATCCGCGCACAGGGGCGGATATCGTGGATTGGATCGAAACCATACCCTTCACCGAAACCCGCACCTATGTGATGCGGGT
>CAWUUC010000353.1:0-4127 GCA_963924905.1 uncultured Paracoccaceae bacterium | reverse complement strand
GCGGCAGGCCTTGGGCACCCAGCAAACGCCACCCAACCAAGTGTTGATCGCGATAGCCTTGTTTTTAACGGCAACGGTTATGACCCCGACGCTGACCAAGATCTATGACCAAGCATTGACCCCCTATCTGGCAGAAACGATGTCCCCAGAAGAGGCACTGACGATCGGCAGTGGGATCATGAAAGACTTCATGGTCATCAACACCCGCAAAGAATCCCTGATAATGTTTTCCGATTTGGCAAATAGCCAACCTTATGCCTCAAACGCAGATATTCCGTTTTCCGTGATCTTACCTGCCTTTATCACATCAGAGTTGAAAACGGCATTTCAGATCGGCTTTTTGATCTTTTTGCCCTTTTTGGTGATCGACATGGTGATTTCGTCGATCTTGATGTCGCTGGGCATGATGATGCTGTCACCGATGCTGATTTCGCTTCCTTTCAAGTTGTTGTTGTTCGTCTTGGTCGATGGCTGGTCAATGATGTCCGCCTCGTTGGTTTCAACCTTTGTATCGCCATAGGTCACGCAATGGAATTTGACGCAAATATCGAATATCTGCGGATGGCCTTTTGGCAAATCCTATTGGCGGCGGGGCCGATTTTGGGCACGGCGCTTTTGGTGGGTTTGGTGATTGGGGTGATACAGGCCGCAACATCAATCAACGAGCAAACTCTGTCCTTTGTGCCCAAGTTGATCATTGTCCTTGGTGTTTTCGCACTGCTTTCGGGATACATTCTGTCAGGTTTGACCGATTATTTTGCCTTTGTTTTTGACGAAATACGGCATCTGCAATGAATGTGATCGGCGCGATAAATGGGGGGGCTTTTCCTGGTCTGTCGATACAGGGTCTTTATGACCTTATTCTACAGTTCTTGGTCCTGTCGCTTCGGGTGGGCAGCTTTATGATTGCAGCGCCGTTTTTTGGCTCGCGCAGCGTGGTGGTGACCATTCGGATCGTGGCGACCTGTGCGGTGACGTTTTCGCTTTTGGGCCGTGTCCCTGCACCCATTATTTCCAGCATGTCTAATCTGGAAATCGTGTCGGTTGTTTTCCAAGAAATCGTCCTTGGTCTGAGTGCGGGGATGGTGATGGCGATTATGTTTTCGTCGGTTGTCTTGGCGGGTGAAAAAATTGCCTCAACATCGGGTCTTTCCTTTGCGATGCAAGTTGATCCCAATTCGGGTGGTACAACGCCTGTGGTGTCGCAAATCTTCACGTTATTTCTGACAACGGTGTTTTTGTCGGTCAATGGGCATCTGACGGCGCTCGCGCTGGTTTTGCAAAGCTATGAGACGCTGCCAATCGGGGTTGCGGCAAATTTTCCCGCATTGTTCGCGGCGGGTGGGCTTGCGGCCAATGAAATGTTTGTTTCTGCCACAGTGATCATGCTGCCAATCGCAGCGGTGATGTCTTTGATCAACATTGCCATCGGGATTATCACACGGTCCGCACCGACGTTGAATCTGTTTTCCTTTGGCTTTCCGATCACCCTGGTGTCGATTTTTGTCATCCTTTTTCTGTCGGTTCCGCATCTGGCTGCTGCGTTTTCCGATCACACCGCACAGATGTTACAGGCGTTAAAATTGGTATTTCAGGGGGCTAAGGGTGGCTGAAAACGACGACAGTCAGGAAAAAACAGAAGAGCCGTCCCAGCGCCGATTAGACAAGGCATTGGAAGACGGCCAAATCCTAACTTCAAAGGAAATGTTTGTTTTCACATCCATGTTCACAGGCATCGTATTGTTGTTTGGACTGGGCAACATGATGCCAAGTCTGCTGCACAAATGGCAGGGCTATTTCCGATTTGAGACGTCAGAAGACCTGATAGATCAAATCTTTTTTCGAATTTCCAGTATGGTGACAGATTTTCTGATGCTTTCGCTTGCGGTGGCCATTCCCATTTTGGTGGTGGCCCTTGCCACACAAGCATCTGTTGGGGGGCTACATTTCGTTCCGAAAAACCTAGAGTTCAAGGGCAGCCGCATCAATCCGTTGTCAGGATTAAAACGAATGGTGTCAATGCAAAGCCTTGTGGAATTGGGCAAAGCAATCCTAAAAGTTGCCTTGCTGGGCGCTTTAACGGGGTTTTTAGTCTGGCAGATGCTGCCCGAAACTTTAATCCTTGTGCGCGCATCCCTGAGTTGGTCCATCTGGCAAATCACCGAGGATTTTAGGATCTTGGCCATTGCCTCTTTGGTGGTTCTGGCTGGGATTGCCGCGCTGGATTACGCCTATTCTTATCATAGCCATATGCAAAAACTGCGGATGAGCAAGCAGGATATGAAAGACGAATATAAGGACTCTGAAGGCTCGCCCGAGGTCAAATCGCAGATCCGCCGCCGCCAGATGGAAGCAAGTCGTCGTGCGGCCAAGGCATCGGCTGCAGTGGAAAATATTGGCGAGGCGACTGCAATTATCACCAACCCGACCCACTTTGCCATTGCGCTGCGATATCTGCCTGGGGATGCGGGCGCCCCTAAAATCATCGCAATGGGGCGTGGCAAACTGGCGGAAAAAATTATCGAAAAAGGGCAAGAGACGGGCATTACCGTCTTTCGCAGCCCCGTTCTGGCCCGCGCGATCTTTTTCACGGGCGAGATTGGCGAGGAAATTTCCGATCGCCTCTACAGCGCCGTTGCCACGGTTTTGGCCTATGTTTACCGTCTGGACAGGGGGGAAACTGTGCCTGAACCCGTTGTCGAGGTTCCAAAAGATCTGATCTTTAACGAAGATGGCCGCCCAATTTTCCCGACGGAGGATTAAGTCATGAAAAAGAATAACCAAGGCAGATCCACGGGTGAAATGATCTCATCTATTGCTTTTTTCGGTTTTGGACTTTGGCTTTGTTTTGAGGCGCGCACTCAAACCGGATTGGTTTCTGATCTTCGGATATGGGGTCTCTATTCAGCGGCGGCGTTTTGTCTTTTAGGCGGACTTCGGTTTGTGATCGCAGATATCATCGCCAGCCTTTTGAAAAGTTTTCGCAAATGAACAAACCTAAAACCTGCCATGGCTGCCAGCATTTTTTTGTCACCTATGAACGTGCGCGGCCTTGGGGCTGCGGAGCATATGGTTTTAAGTCAAAAATGATGCCTTATAATGTGGTTATAAGCACAGTTGGCACGGATTGTGCTGCTTATAAACAAAAGGTGCTGCCGCAAAGACCAGCGCAATCTCGGACGACCGGAGCCTAAAATGAGCGAAACGACCATAAACGTTGAAGATAGCATCAAAATCGCGCTGGATGCGGCTGATACGGCGACCAGCGCCGCGAGCGAATTAGATAGGATCCGCAATGATAACAATTCGGTCAGGGCTGAGATGAAAAAAGTGTATCGTAATATGATGATTGTGCTTCTCAGCGCGCTTGCAGGCTCTGGGATTTCGATATTAGGGGCGGCGGTTGTCTATTTTAAAACCCTGTCGGGAATGGAAACGGCAAGCAACACATCGCTTGAGGCTTTAGTTATTTTTGCCGAAAATGTCGACAAACTGACCGCTGCCACGACATCTGTCCAAGATATTTCTGGAACTTTGGGTGGCGTGTCTTCTGATGCTGCGAAAACTGTGGAATCTGTTGCGGCACTTGATGAAAAATTGGGCGCCAATCAATCAGATTTGATCGCACGAGTAGAGTCTTTGCAAGAACGGGTCGATGGATCGGTATCACAATTCAGTCGCTCTATCTTGGATAATGTGACCACAAGTCTTTCAGATCAGGCGACGAGCGTTGATCAAAAACTGGGTGAGTTGAGCCAAGCGACAACTCAAATCCTGACCCTGCTGGGCGGTGCTGTGGCGGCGGATGGGACGGCAGGTGCTGCGGCACCGACGGGCCTGACCAAGACGCAGGTCGATGAAATCATCGCTTCGTTGCAGAAAATTCTGTTGGCGCAGGCGGAAATTACATCAAAGATTAATGGCATGAAATCGTCGAACGCCAGCAGCGCTGCGCGCGCTTCTCAACCAAAGCCTGCCCCTCGGCCGACGACCGATGGCATGATCAAGTTTCCATAACCCAAAATGGATCCCTTTGAAGACGCCCTATCGGATAACCCAGCGACCGTGGAAACTGCACCGCAGTTTCTAAAGCTGCAACAATATGGTTTGGGGCGTCAAGCCCGCGC
>CAWUUC010000352.1:0-8990 GCA_963924905.1 uncultured Paracoccaceae bacterium | reverse complement strand
TCTTGGCCCAAAATTTCGCGATATTGCCGCCTTATTCGGGCGTTGCTTCGCCCATTTGTTCGTATTCGGGACGTGGTTCACGAGGTGGACGACCGATGACATCGCGCAACTCGTCCAATTCGATGAAATTATCCGCTTGGCGGCGCAGATCATCCGAGATCATGGGGGGCTGGCTGCGAATGGTCGAGACCACCGATACCCGCACACCTTGCCGCTGTAAGCTGGCGACCAAAGGCGTGAAATCTCCGTCCCCTGAAAACAAGACAACATGATCGACGCGCGGTGCAAGTTCCATTGCATTGACAGTCAATTCAATGTCCATATTGCCTTTGACTTTGCGGCGGCCCATTGAGTCAGTGTATTCTTTGGCGGTCTTCGTGACCATCGTAAAGCCGTTGTAGTTCAGCCAGTCCACCAAAGGACGCAATGGCGAATATTCATCATTTTCCAGCAGGGCGGTGTAATAGAAGGCACGCAGCAATTTGCCTCGGCGCAGGAATTCTTGGCGCAATAATTTATAGTCGATGTCAAATCCCAGCGATTTTGAAGCCGCATAAAGGTTTGACCCATCTATGAAAAGCGCAAGACGCTCGTCCTTATAAAACATCTTTTAATTCCTTAATTGGGCAATTGTGATCTGGTCAAACTACCCTGGTTTGCGCCATATGCGCTGAGTTGTGTTAGTCGTGTGGCCCTAAACAGCAATTCGCGCAAGATAACCGAGTCGG
This sequence comes from uncultured Paracoccaceae bacterium, assembly GCA_963924905.1. Taxonomy (GTDB): domain Bacteria; phylum Pseudomonadota; class Alphaproteobacteria; order Rhodobacterales; family Rhodobacteraceae; genus Cypionkella. Next base: position 8,262 of record CAWUUC010000352.1, on the reverse strand, counting down.
AATTTCAGGGATATTATGCTTTTGTATAATAAAAACCGTGATATATCACCCATTTTCATTGCGATGGGTGGGAATCTGCCGTTTGCGGGGAGTGCACCTGAGGTCACGATCGGCGAGGCAATGACCGCACTTGGCGCGGCGGGCTTGCCCGTTTTGATGCAAAGCCGCCTTTTTCGAACGCCGTGCTTTCCGGTTGGGGCGGGGCCTGACTATATAAATGGGGTGGCCGTTTTGGACGGCGGTGATCTGACGGCAAACCAGATCTTGGCGAAACTGCACAGTGTTGAGGCGATGTTTGGACGCGCGCGCCAACAACGTTGGGGGGGGCGGACGCTGGATTTAGATCTATTGGCCATAGCCGATTCGATAATGCCCGATCTTGCCACATTTGCGTCTTGGCATGATTTGCCCGCCGCAGAGCAGATCCTGCGCGCGCCCAGTGAATTGATCCTGCCACATCCACGCCTGCATCAGCGCGCTTTTGTTTTGATCCCATTTGAGGATGTGGCACCAGACTGGGTGCATCCTGTATTGAAAAAATCGGTGCGGCAGATGTGTGCAGATCTGGCGCAAAGCGACCGCGACGCTGTGATCGCCCTTGATGCCTAGGGTTTGGCGTAGATTTTGCCAATTACGCCCTTGTCAAAGCCTGATTTTCTGCCTATGTGTGCCGCTTCAAGCCCCCTAAGTTGGAGTGACCTATGGCCCGCGTGACGGTTGAAGATTGCGTTGATAAAGTTCCCAACCGTTTTGAGTTGGTGATGCTGGCCGCCCATCGTGCGCGCGAAATCCAATCGGGTTCGGTGGCCACTGTGGACCGTGACAACGACAAAAACCCCGTGGTTGCGCTGCGCGAAATCGCCGAGGAAACCCAACTGGCCGACAGCCTGCGTGAACGTATGATTGAAAGCCATCAGACCCAAATCGAAGTTGACGAGCCAGAAGAAGATCAAATGGCTTTGTTGATGTCGGGTGACATGGACCGTCCTGCTCAAGACGATATGTCCGAAGAAAAACTGCTGCGCGCCCTGATGGAAGCCCAAGGCGAAGCATAACCGACGTGCAACGGCGTGGCGCAATAGGGCGCCATGCCAATTATGGGCCCGAAGGGGCGGCAGGCAAGATGATCGACGTCGAAGATCTGATCGAACTTGTCCGAAACTATAACCCACGGTGCAATGCAGGCTTAATCCGTCAGGCTTATGCCTATGGAAGCAAAATGCACGAGGGTCAGTTTCGCAAATCTGGCGAGCCGTATTTTACTCACCCCGTCGCTGTTGCCGCCATTTTGACCGAACAGCATTTGGATGATGCCACCATCATCACCGCCCTGTTGCATGACACAATCGAAGACACCAAATCCACCTACACCGAGGTGGCGCGTCTGTTTGGCGAAGAGGTGGCCGAACTGGTCGATGGGGTCACCAAATTAACCAATCTGCAATTGTCATCGACCGAAAGCCAGCAAGCGGAAAATTTTCGCAAATTGTTTATGGCGATGTCCAAAGATTTACGAGTGATCTTGGTCAAATTGGCAGACCGTCTGCATAATATGCGGACCATTAAATCCATGCGGGTTGAAAAGCAGGCCCAAAAGGCGCGAGAAACAATGGAAATCTATGCGCCGCTTGCGGGGCGCATGGGTATGCAGTGGATGCGCGAAGAATTAGAAGATCTGTCGTTTCGTGTGATCAACCCCGAAGCGCGTAAATCGATTATTCGCCGCTTTGTCACCTTGCAGCGCGAAACGGGCGATGTGGTGCATCAAATCACCGCGGATATCATTTCGGAATTGGACAAGGTTCAGATCGAAGCCGATGTTTATGGGCGCGCGAAAAAACCGTATTCGATTTGGCGCAAGATGCAGGAAAAAGATTTGGCATTCTCGCGCCTGTCCGACATCTATGGATTTCGCGTGATCTGCAACGATATGACCGATTGCTATCGGATTCTGGGTGTGATCCATCAACGCTGGCGGGCCGTTCCGGGCCGGTTCAAAGACTATATCAGCCAACCCAAGACCAACGGCTATCGCTCTATCCATACAACTGTGTCAGGCCGTGATGGCAAGCGCGTTGAGGTGCAAATTCGCACGCGTCAGATGCATGAAGTTGCCGAGGCGGGCGTGGCGGCCCATTGGTCTTATCGCGAAGGTGTGCGCGCAAAAAACCCCTTTGCAGTCGATCCAGCGAAATGGATTGCCTCAATGACCGAACGTTTGGACGAGGGCGACACATCCGAGTTTTTGGAAAACGTAAAGTTGGAAATGTATTCCGACCAAGTGTTTTGCTTTACGCCCAAAGGGGATGTTATTCAGTTGCCACGCGGGGCTACGCCGCTGGACTATGCCTATTCGATCCACACACGGATCGGCAACGCCTGTGTTTCGGCCAAAATTGACGGCATTCGAGTGCCGCTATGGACTCGGTTGAAAAACGGCCAATCCGTGGAAATCATCACGGCCGAGGGGCAAAAGCCGCAATCCAGTTGGATTGACATTGTGGCCACAGGCCGCGCTAAGGCCGCGATCCGCCGCAGTCTGCGCGAAGAGGATCGGGGCCGCTTTATGCGTCTTGGTCAGGAGTTGGCGCGGGCTGCATTTGAACACGTGGGCAAAAAGGCAACCGACAAAGCTTTGAGGACCGCAGCCAAAATGCTGGGCTTTACGGATGAAAACGATCTTCTGGCGGGTTTGGGTTCAGCAGAATTGCCCGCGCGCAAAGTGGTAGAGGTGCTGTATCCCGAACTGTCCAAGGCCGCGGGCGATGAAGTTGACAGCACCCGCGCTGTTGCTGGTCTGACTGCAGATCAAAGCTTTAGTCGCGCGCCGTGTTGCCAACCTTTGCCCGGGGAACGGATTGTCGGGATCACCTATCGCGGCAAAGGTGTGGTCGTTCATTCCATCGACTGTCGCGCGCTTGAGGAATTGGAAGAACAAAGCAACCGCTGGGTTGACTTGCATTGGCATTCAGGGCGTCATGCGGCGGTCAATGCGGTGACTTTGGATGTTGCAATTGCCAATACCGCGGGCGTCCTTGGCCGTATCTGCACCCTGATTGGCGAGCAAAAGGCAAATATCAGTGATTTGCGGTTCACGGAAAGAAAACCAGATTTTTATCGACTTTTCATCGACGTGGACTTGCGCGATGTGGAACACTTGCACATGGTAATGACAGCCCTTGAGGCAGAGACAGATGTCGCCCAAGTGTCGCGTCACAGGGATGTCACGCGTAAGCCCTAGGGATGGCGAATGAATTATTGAAGGCGGAATGCGGTGGTCTTTAAGCGGAGAGAGCCCCTAGGATGGGTGGCATGGTTGGTTCAGATGGTCTACCCGCGTGGTGGGTTTGTCCGTGCGACCCGTTATGTCATGCACCGCATGAGCCGCCTGCCCGATGATCCCCATCGCGTGGCGCGGGGTGTATTTGCAGGGTCTTTGGTGGGGTTTTTGCCCTTGCCGGGGATGCAATTCGTGTTCGCTTGGCTTGCAGCGCGGTTGATGCGGGGGAATTTGTTGGCGGCCTTACTTGGGACGTTTAACACCAATCCTGTCACCACCCCCTTTATCGCGGTGTTTTCAATTTCCTTTGGACATTGGCTGCTCGGGGTAGAGGCACCCCTGACCGCCCGCGCTATTGGCGATGCCTTTGTGCGCGCAGGGGCCGACCTTTGGGATAACTTTCTGGCGATCTTTAACGATGATGTGATGCAATGGGATGGATTGTTGCAGTTTTGGCATGATGTCTATCTGCCCTATTTCATTGGATCCTTTTTGATCGGCGTTGTGCTGTCTGGCGTAGGCTATTACATTACAATTCCCCTAGTGCGTGCCTATCAAAAAGCGCGGGCGGCCAAGGCGGATGAGCGCAGCGAAAAGCGGGGCAGATTGCGGTCGGCACTGGCCGCAGCCTCGCAACGGATCAAACCAAAACTGACGCGCGATCCTGCGGCGGAGCCCGAAAAACACCAAGATAAGTGAGGATGTGATGCAAAAACTGCGTCTAGGCGTAAACATTGATCATGTGGCCACATTGCGGAACGCGCGCGGATCGGTCTGGCCTGACCCACTGCGGGCCGCCCTTTTGGCCGAGGCTGCGGGGGCGGACGGTATCACAGCCCATTTACGCGAAGATCGCCGTCATATCCGTGACTTGGACATGGAGGCGCTGCGGGCTGGCATCGGAATACCGCTGAATTTCGAATGTGCTGCCACGGATGAAATGCAGGCTATTGCGCTGCGATTAAAACCTCATGCTGTTTGTCTTGTCCCTGAAAAGCGCACCGAGCGCACGACCGAAGGCGGTTTGGATGTCGCAGGTGATGACAACCGTCTTGCCGCCTATATCGCGCCGTTGCGCGATGCGGGGTGCCGCGTGTCTATGTTCATCGGCCACGATGCGGCGCAAATACGCGCATCGGCACGGATCGGGGCGGCCGTTGTCGAACTGCATACGGGGCATTATTCTGATTTGCATGCAGAAGGCCGCTTTGCCGAGGCAGAAGCGGAACTGGTAGCCTTGCGCGATGGTGCGGCCCTTGCCCATTCCTTGGGTCTAGAGGTGCACGCAGGTCATGGCCTGACCTTCGATAATGTGGCCCCCATCGCGGCCATCCCAGAGATAATGGAATTGAACATCGGCCATTTTCTGATTGGGGAAGCGGTATTTATGGGATTGGGCGCCGCGATCGAGGAAATGCGCCGAGTGATGGATATGGCGCGGGGACAATAGCCCATGATCTTGGGTATTGGATCCGATCTTGCCAATATTGACCGTATCGAGGCCACCTTGGCGCGGTTCGGCGATCGGTTTCGCAATCGCGTCTTTACCCCGCGTGAACAAGCCAAGGCCGCAAGCCGACCACATGGCGAAGCGGCCACCTATGCCAAACGCTGGGCCGCAAAAGAGGCTTGCTCCAAGGCGCTTGGCACAGGGCTATCGATGGGGATTTCTTGGATTGATATGTCGGTCAGCAATCTGCACACCGGCCAACCTGTGATGCATCTAACAGGTTGGGCGGCGGAACGATTGGCCCTCATGACACCAGCAGGGCATGATGCCGTTGTGCACGTCACCTTGACCGATGATGCCCCATGGGCGCAGGCCTTTGTCGTAATAGAGGCGCGTCCCCAGCTGCGCGCCCCACCCCCCCAAAGCGCGAGCGCAACTTGACAGGGCATCGCCCTGCGCGCATGAAGCGGCAAGATAGCGAAAAAGGATAGTCCGATGGCAAAAGCCGAAAAAACAGAGACATGGGTAGATTCGGTCAAAACCGTTGTTTACGCACTGTTGATTGCTGGTGTCTTTCGCAGCTTGTTCTTTCAGCCATTTTGGATCCCGTCTGAGTCAATGAAATCCACCCTGTTGGTGGGCGACTTTTTATTCGTCAACAAGATGGCCTATGGTTACTCCAAACATTCTTGCCCGTTTTCAATTTGTCCGATTTCGGGGCGTCTTTTCGAATCTGTTCCAGAGCGCGGTGACGTCGTCGTGTTTCGTCATCCGCACAATGACACGGATTTGATCAAGCGATTGGTCGGGTTACCTGGCGATCAAATGCAGGTCAAGGCCGGGGTATTATACATCAACGGCGCGATGGCACCTCAGGTTGCAACAGCTGATTTTGAAGAAATAAATGCGCCACAAGGTCCGATGAACAATGTGCCAGGCTGTGCCAATGCCCCCGTTGAACGCGGCGGTATTTGCAAAAAGTTGGCGGCGATTGAAACTTTGCCAAATGGACGCAGTCATGCAGTGTTGAACATTACCGATGCAGGGGCCGCCGATAACACGGGCGTCTTTACCGTGCCAGATGGTCATTATTTCGTCATGGGCGATAACCGTGACAACAGTCTTGATAGCCGCTTTGACCCTGCCGTTGGTGGTGTCGGATTTGTTCCGGCTGAGAATTTGATTGGCCGTGCTGATCGGATCATGTTCTCATCTGCGGGGCGGTCCATGTTTGCATTTTGGACATGGCGCTTGGATCGCTTTTATTATCCTGTCCAATGATTTAACCGATGGGCGTAGGTGTTCATTTGTTCAGTCTTCGCGGAATTGCAACACCTTTGCAGGCCTTGGCTGTTGTGCTGGCTTATGTGGTGATATTGGTTTTGGTGCAGGTCATGACATCCCTTAGTCCTGCAAATGTCCGATTTATGTATCCGGTTTTTGGATTGGCGACGATTGCGATGCTAACGACGTCGGTGCGGCGGCTGCATCATGCGGGGCAGACGGGGCGATGGGCGCTTTTGACATTGATCCCTTATCTTGGGATCGGTGTCGGATTTATAATAGCTGGGCTGCCACAACGGCGGACCCATTTGAATGCCCATAATCTGGCGCGCTTTGCAGGCTATCTGGGGATTATGTTGATCTTGATTTGGTCAATTTGGCGGGTCAGCTATGCGCCATATTGGATCCCATCTGAAAGTATGAAGCCAACTCTCTTGGTGGGGGATTATTTGGTTGCCGGACAGGCGGGGGCAAAGGATATCCTCAGGGGCGATGTGATCGTGATACGCGCGCATGGCCAGTCTGTGATAAAGCGTGTGATTGCCATGCCATCAGATCGGGTTGCGCTGCAAAATGGTCAAGTTCTGATCAACGGAGCGCCGCTTTTGCAATTGCCGATCGGGCGGTTTGATGAGGTGATGGCCCCCCAAGGTCCCGATGCCACCCGCCCGCGCTGTGAAAACGGTGTGGTCGGCGACGGCGCGGTTTGCAGCAAATCCCGATACCGCGAAGTTTGGCCAAATGGGACGGAATATGAGATTTTAAATATCGAAATGACAAACTTTGGCGATACCTTCGCCGAAGTTACTGTTCCCGCTGACACTGTTTTTGTTTTGGGTGATAATCGCGACAATTCTATCGACAGCCGCTACGATCGGGCGGTCTTGGGGCTGGGCTTTGTCCCATTTGGTGATGTGGTGGGACCTGCAAAGCGGATCTTGTTCTCATCCTCTGGTGCGTCCCTTTGGACGGTGTGGACTTGGCGGTGGGACCGCTTATTTAGGGCGATAAGGTGATGCGACTGTCAGCCGAACTAAAGCTGTTTGAAACGCGGATTGGGCACAGCTTTGCCACGAGCGAATTGCTGTTGCGGGCTGTCACGCACGCATCCTTATCATCGCCGACGCGACCAGATAATCAACGGTTGGAATTTCTAGGCGATCGAGTCTTGGGTCTTGTGATGTCTGAGGCTTTGTTAAATGCAGATCTAGCTGCGACCGAAGGTCAACTTGCACCCCGCTTTAACGCCTTGGTTCGCAAAGAAACTTGTGCTGAGATTGCCCGCGACATTGGATTGGGCGATGTGTTGAAATTGGGCCGATCGGAAATGCTGTCGGGCGGGCGCAAAAAAGATGCCCTTTTGGGCGATGCAATGGAGGCGATTATTGCCGCGGTCTATTTGGACGGTGGATTTGATGCCGCGCGGGCATTGATCTTGCGCCTATGGGGCACGCGGATCGGTGCTGTGGAACAAGACGCGCGTGATCCAAAATCCAGCCTTCAAGAATGGGCCCAAGCCCGCGCCATGCCTCCCCCCGCCTATACCGAAATTGGCCGCGATGGCCCCGATCATGCGCCGATGTTCACTGTCGAAGTGCGTCTGGAAAACGGCACCTTTGAACGCGGCAAAGCAGGATCAAAACGCATCGCCGAACAAATGGCGGCCCGTGCGCTGCTGACACGCATGGAAAACGCGGGCGCGCAAATGAGTTAGTCTAACGGTTTTGCCTTTTGTGGCAACTTACCACGTTGACGTGCATCCGCGCGCCACATGCGCTTGCGCGCATCAGGCGTTTCCAAATGCCGATATTTTCCGCCTGAAAACTTTGGCCAATCGATTGCAAAACCCGCTTTGACCATTTCTGCTGACAGGTCGCGCCCATCAGACAGAAAACAAGTCGCCACTTCGCGATCATAGCTTTGCGCGTCTTGAAAATATGCTGTTACGATTTCCCCCTTGGTCAATTCGCACAGCTGCCATTTTGCGTTTTTACCATAGGGATGATCCATTTCAGGGGCGTCGATCCCAAAAAGGCGAATATTTTTACCTTTTATTGTAATGGTATCGCCGTCAATAACCCAACAAGGGCCAGAGATTTGCGAAGATGTCGTTTGCGCCAAGGGGGGGCGTGTGCCTGAAGATGGCTTGATCTGCGCATGACTTGAGGGGCGTGGTCTAGCTGGCGGCGGCGGCTCTCTCAAAGCAAGGGCCAAAAGTAGGCCGATGCATATCAATATTGCGAACACA
>CAWUUC010000351.1:0-4201 GCA_963924905.1 uncultured Paracoccaceae bacterium | reverse complement strand
GATGCGCATATCCAAGCCACGCACGAATTGCATCATGCCGAGGGTGACTAGAAAAGACGGGATCCCAATGACTGTTACAAAGAAGCCGTTCAGACTGCCAATAGCGAGCCCCGAAGCCAGACCCGCGACCACCGCAAATGGCCAAGCAAAGCCAGCCTGCATCACCAAGCCACAGGTCAGCGCAGACAGGGCTGCAATGGAGCCGACCGATAGGTCTAACTCGCCACACGAAATGACAAAAGTCATAGCCACTGCAATGACCGTAATCATCGCAGTTGTGCGCGCAATGTTGAACAGGTTGGTCACCGACAAAAAGCCTTTATCGCCGATCGTGACAGCAAAAAAGCCCAAAACCACCGCGAAAAAAATGTAGACGACGTAGTTCTGTAATTGAACCTTAGGCAGCGCCGCGCGCGGGCGCAGAGTGGTTGTGGCCTTGGATTGCATGGTGAAGTTCCTCCTCTGTCGCTATGTCGCGACGGTTCACACTTTGGGCGATGCGTCCGCCGTGCAGGACCAAAATACGGTCACTGATCGCCATCAATTCTTCTAGTTCGGATGAGATCACCAGCACCGCTGTGCCATTGTCTGCCATAGTGCGGACGGTATCTACGATCTCGGATTTCGCGCCAATGTCGACGCCAATCGTGGGTTCATCTAGTATTAACAGTCGTGGAGCACGAACCAGCCATTTACCGATCACAATTTTTTGCTGATTACCGCCAGACAAAAGTCGTGCCAGTTTATCGGGCCCGTCCGTTTTGATTGACAACTCGTCAATTGTGTCTTGTACAACTCTCAACGCTGCAGTGTCTTGCACAAACAGCCTACGGGTGAAGCGGCTTAGGTTTGGTAAAATTATGTTCGCACTAACAGAGTGATCCAGAACAAGGCCAAACTTGCGGCGATCCTCGGGCACAAGTGCCATGCCCCTTGCTATGGCATCGGCTTGGCTTATTACGGGCGCACCCTCAAAAATTACCTCGCCAGACACGGCCTTACTTCGGCCAAATAGAGTTTCGGCTATTTCGGTGCGCCCCGATCCCATCAGACCAGCCAGCCCCACGATTTCGCCTTCACGAATGTCAAAACTGACGTCTTGAATCCGCTTTGTTAGGCGTAATTTGCGCACTTGTACCACGGTTCGGGCACTATCGGGCACATTTCGGTCTTTCCAGACGAATGATGCCCTATTGCCTGCTCCCAACATGGCCTCGACAATGGCAGAAACAGATAGGTCGGCGCAATCCTCGGTCATCACAGTTTGGCCATCACGCATCACCGTGACGCGATCACAAAGCGTCAGAATTTCTGCCATGCGGTGCGAGATATATACGATAGAAATCCCCGAAGCACGCAATCGTTCAACCAATTCGAACAAGGCGGCAGTCTCGGCCTCGGACAGGGAGGAAGTAGGTTCATCCATCACCAAAATTCGGGCTTTTTTGGACAGAGCTTTGGCGATTTCGACGATCTGCATAAATCCTACGCTCAGGCTGCTGACCAAAGCATCGGGGTCGATATCAACCCCCAATTCATCCAAAATCATCCGCGACTGACGCACCATTTCTGCGGCATTGATAAAGGGTGTTCCTGCAAAGCGTGGCTCGCGTTTTAGAAAAATGTTTTGGGCGACAGTCATCGTCGGCACCAAAGAGAATTCTTGAAAGATCATCGCGACGCCAGCGCGCTCGGCACCCGCAGAGCCATAAATATCAACAGTCTGCCCCTCGATCTTCACGGAACCACCGTCTCGGGTGTAAACCCCAGTCAGGATTTTCATCAATGTGGACTTGCCAGCCCCATTGCCACCCATCAAGGCATGAACCTCGCCCTTGCGAAGTGCGAAACTCACACTTTTAAGCACGGGAATAGAGCCGAAGGATTTAACAATGTCCGTCATCTCAAGCATTATCGGTGCGCTCATGGTGATCGTTCCCAAAATAAGAAAGGGCGCGGCCTTAACCGCGCCCCCAAACGTCTTAGTTGGCTAGAGCAGTGGCCATGTCTGCTGGCAGATCCACACGGTAGATGGTCTTGTACGATTCGGCAAGATTACTGCGCACGACCTTGACGGGTGGCACTACGATATAGGGGGGCGTTGCTTCGCCGATCAAAGCCAAAGCGCCTGCTGTGGCCTCGGCTACGCCTTGATCATATGGGCGCTGAGAAGAGATCCCAGCAATAAAGCCGTTTTGCGCCATGTTTAGGGCAACAATCTGGTCGAAGTTTTCGTTGACGATCTTAAAGTTATCAGACGTGCGGCCAGCAACGGTGGCAGAGGTAACCGCGCCCATCGCTGGGATCGACCAGCTCGCATAGACGCCCTGCAAGTTAGGATAGCGTGCCAACAAACCGTCCGCTACTTCCTGGCCCTTATTCGGGTTATTATGGCCAGCAGCAGTGATCACATTCAGTTCGGGATATTTGGCCATGACACGTGCGATAAAGCCTTCATAACGCAGATTGGTCACATAGAAATCTGCGGCATAATACATTGCCGCAACATCACCCTTACCGTCCAGTGCCTCGGCCAATGCGTCTGCCAGATACATGCCCAGTTGCAAGTTGTCTGACGAAATAATCGATGCATAGTCCTTACCAGCCGTCATGCCGACAACTGCTTGGTCGATAAACACGATTTTGGTGCCAGCGGCTGCGATCTTTTGATATGCAGATGCAGTGGTTTGACCGTTCAGTGGGATTGATACCAGCAAATCAGGCTTAAGTACCCCAATAGCGTCCAAGTCGGAAATCTGTCTAGCATCATCCCAATTTGCGTTGGTTTCGGCCACGACCTCAATCCCCAAGGATTCAAAGGTTTCCTTCAAACCGATCAGTTGTTGGCTGGCCCAATCGTCACCCATCCAACCCATCGAGATTGCAACGGTAAACTTGCCCTCTTTAACTTTAGCGATCTGCGCGTCAGTCAGTTTTAGGTCCGCCGCAGGAAAGCCTGCTGCGCCATCTTGACCGTCTGACACAACCACCCCCTCTAGATTGTCCAACGCGGCGAACTCCATCGTCTTGGCAGATGGCGCCGTGTACCATAGCGGGTGTTTAATGTCGGCAGCGATATCGGCCAACGCAAAACTGGGCAGTATTGCCACAGTCATCGCAAGTGCCGCACGCTTGAAGTTCAGGTGTTTCATGGTCTTCTCCTCCAGTTTTGGTTGTGACAGAACCTCCTCATCAGAGGCCTATCATTTCGGGTAATTCGGTTGGTCTCAGGTTTCGGTCTAGGCTCTATTCAGCATGAACTCACGCAGGGTAAGAGCCAGACGTTCGGGTGCTTCTAGAGCAAGGCTATGACCGCACTCTTGGAAAACTTCCGAGCGTTCAACGCCGACAGCAACTTTTTCCATCTGATCGCGCACCAATTCACCAAAAAACTCGGGTGCGCCGATGGTCAAGATTGGCAAAGTCAACTTTGACTTCTTCAACTCTTTGTTTATAAGCGCATTTTTCATGCCAGCTCGGTATGTTTCCAAACAGCCGCGCAGGCCACCCGGTGCAGACAATCTTGCGATCCATTCATCAATCGCCTCATTGGTGATGGCGTTGGGGTTCCAAGTTTCCGCCTTGATCCAGAACTCCCAGAATTCGCGCTCGCGTCCCGTTATGAGCATTTCAGGCAGATGCGGGATCCAAAAGAATGGAATATGCCAGACCCAAACACCTTTGAGATTGAACTGGGCGGACACGTTTTCTGGGGTGAAAGTCGACCACTCCTCAAGCCCTTCGCCAGACAGCAGCATTTCCGAGAAGGAAAGCGTTATGACCCGCGCACGTTCTGTTGCCGCCAAAGCATATGCAAACTCAGCACCGCGATCCTCACCATGGAGGTGAAAGGTATCGTGGCCCAGATGCGTCATTAGCGCAGCCATGTCCTTCGTGTTTGTCAGACTGTCATAGCCCTCCTCCGCGGGCGGCTTGTCTGTATCGCCAAAGCCGCGCAGATCGGGGGCGACGACGCGAAAATAGGGGGTCAAAAGCGGGATAAGTTTGTACCAGTAAAAATGGGTTTTTGGCGTCCCGTGCAACAGCAGCAAGGGCGCGCCCTGCCCAGCTGTCACATAGTGCATCCGTATGCCGTTTACTCTGGCCCTACCGTGGGTGACAGGTGCACCCGTGTGATCATATATTTCCGCCATGTTGCCCCACCTCCCGAAGGAACATTTATTACATCAAGATAAACTAT
>CAWUUC010000350.1:0-8917 GCA_963924905.1 uncultured Paracoccaceae bacterium | reverse complement strand
ATGCCCCCTAAAATTAGGACGCTTTGTACTTGTCTGCGTATTCGCCGCGCTTGGCGATGAATTCTGCAGACTGCTCTGGCCACCACCACAAAGCAGCCAATGCTGCGTCATTGAAGGTGCCGCTGTAGTAGGCCGCAACTTCTGCATCCAGCATCGCGTCCGAACCTTTGCCCACTGGGTTTGCAGAGAAGGCAGTTGCCCACAAAGCTGAACCTTCAGCAGTGGAAATCCACTTGGCAAATTCATGCGCTTGTTCGACGTTGACGGCGTTTTTCATCAAAACGACGCCCTGGTGCCATGCAAATGCACCTTCAGCTGGGGCCATATAGCCATAACCGTCATTGCGCAGGTTATAGCCGGTCGAATCCCAGCACAGACCAACCGTTGCGCCGTTGGCAACAAAGCCAGCGTTTGCCTCGTTTTCGCCCGACCAGAACTGAACAACGTTCCCCTTGGCTTTGACAGCCTCGGCCAGTGCGATGTCCCAGAGTTCTACCATGGCGCCCATGTCTGAATAGCCATCCATCCATGGACGTGGCAATTTGCCTTGTGCGTCCAACCAACGGCCCATTGCAGCCAGTGCGGAATGCGGACGCAACACAGCTTGGTTAGCAGGGTCAAACAGCGCGCCAAGGCTGGCAGGCTCGCCCAACACGGCGGATTCTTTGTTATAAACAATCGCTTCGGTGCCCCAAACGGATGGAACATACATCAGCGAACCGTCAGCGGTGCGCGAACGTGTGCCTGCATCGCCATCTGCCAGACCGGGCAAATAGTTGTCCATCGACAGTTTCGCTGGGTCCCATGCCTGCAACAGGCCATTCGTGTTCCAGCCGCCCCAACGGTCGATTGTTGGTTCGATCATATCGATGCCGCCCGCCTCAAGCGCCACTTTGCCTGCGGCAAACATGGTGTCTTGGTCAGGCTGTTCGGTAAAGTTCACGGTGATACCGGTCGCAGCGGTGAAGGTTGGCAGAACTTTTTCCAAAAACAATGGATAGCCAGCCCAACCGGTGAAATTCAGTTCACCCGAAGATGCCAATGCTTTGGACGAGATGATCGCAGGTGCTGCAAAAGCGCCGACGCCAACGGCCGAAGTCTTAAGAAAGCTGCGGCGGTTATAGGTGGATTTGGTCAAGGTCGTCTCCCTGGTTATTCCGCATCTGCGGAAGTTGTGGGGTCAATGGGCGGCCCCAATTCGCGTATTGCAATGTGACAGCCACAAGCAAAAGATTTGTGACAGTTCTCATCGCAATTGTGACAAGAGTTAACAGGTGATCCATTGCGCCTGTCAACTGCTCTTATTGATTGGTCAGTCAATAACCCTTTGCGGAAAAAGAAATGGCCGCAAAATTAAGCATTCGACCCGCGACAGGGCTTGGCTTCATGCGTCCCTACAGATAGTGTTTATCATAACTTGGGGGCATATATGCAGCAATATCATCAAGCTTTGGCGCAGATTTTGGCGCAAGGGGTGCCATCCGACGATCGCACAGGCACAGGAACCCTATCCTATTTTGGCATGCAAATGCGCTATAGCATGGCGGATGGATTTCCTTTGGTGACCACGAAGAAGCTGCATTTAAAGTCGATCATCCATGAATTGTTGTGGTTTTTGTCGGGCGATACAAACATTCGCTATCTCAAAGAGCATGGTGTGTCGATCTGGGATGAATGGGCTGACGCAAGTGGCGATTTGGGGCCTGTTTATGGCAGTCAGTGGCGTCGGTTCCCCACGCTGGTTCCAGATGGCGTTGATGCGAACGGCCCCTTGTTTCGCGCTGGGGCCCGCGACCAGATCCAAGATTTGCTCCATCTTATCAAAACCAAACCTGACAGCCGCCGCATGATCGTCTCGGCGTGGAACCCGGGCGAGATAGAGCAAATGGCCCTACCTCCGTGTCACACAATGTGGCAGGTGCGGATATTGGGCGGCAAATTGCATCTGCAACTTTACCAGCGGTCAGCCGATATGTTTTTAGGGGTACCGTTTAATATCGCATCCTATGCCTTATTGTTGCATATGTTGGCTCAGGTGACAGGATATGAAGCAGGGGATTTTGTTCACTCCATTGGCGATGCACATATCTATTCAAACCATATGGATCAGGTGCAGTTGCAATTGTCCCGCAGCCCAAAGCCCTTGCCACATTTAACCATTGCCCGTCCGGTCACCGATCTGTTCGATTTCAAATATGATGATTTTCAGATCATCGGTTATGATCCAGATCCGGCCATTCGTGCGCCAGTGGCGGTGTGAAATGCTGACATTGATCGTGGCGCGGGCCAAGGGGGGGGCAATTGGCAAAGGGGGCGATATTCCATGGCATGCGCCCGAGGATTTAGCCCTGTTTCAGCGCGAAACAACGGGGGGCGTTGTGATTATGGGGCGCAAAACATGGGTATCGTTGCCCAAAAAGCCGCTGCCTCGACGGATGAATATTGTAGTGACCACCAGTGATATCATACCTATAGATGATGTGCAGTTTATGCCCTTTGCGGCGGCTATGCAGGCGGCCAAATCATCTGGCAATCCACGTCTTTACGGTATCGGCGGGGCAGGGATTTATGCAGCTCTGTTGCCGCAAGCTGATCGATTGTTGATTACAGAAATTGATTTGGAGATCGACGATGCCGATGCATTTTTTCCCGATTTTGACGAATCTGCTTGGCGCGAGATTGCCCGCTATCCATTGCGCGAGAGCGGACCAAAGGCCATAACCCGCGAGTTGCTGCGGCGCTGACTGGTATTTCTTGGGCAATGCCCTATCTATTTTCCAAAGGAGATCGCCATGCAAATCGTTACCCTATATCTTGCCACGACCCTGATTTTTCTGATTTTGGATGCATTCATGCTGCAACTGCATATGCAGCCGTTGTTCCAACGTCATCTTGGTCCTTTATTGGCTGAAAATATTCGCTGGGCGCCGGCTGCGCTGTTTTATTTGGGTTATATCGCGGGGTTGATCTATCTGGTGTCTTTGCCCGCACTGAAAACTGGTTCTGCCATTGTCATTCCTGCAGCTATCATCGGCGCAATGGCATACGGAACTTATGAATTTACCAGCTATGCCATTATGCGGGACTGGCATATTTCAATGCTGATTACCGATGTCATCTGGGGCACCGTTCTGACCGCCGTTTCTGCTTGGGGAGGGGTGGCTGTGGTGCGTTTGATATTTAAGGGTGCGATATGATTCTCTATGGAATTTCAACCTGTGACACGTGCAAAAAGGCGCTGAGGGCATTGTCAGAAGCAGGCCGTGACGTCACCTTTCGTGATGTGCGCGCGCAACCATTGTCGGCCGCAGAAATTGATCAGATCGTGACCGAATTCGGCGACCGGGCTGTGAATAAACAATCGACGACCTATCGGGGTTTTTCGGATTTTTTGCGCGAATCAGAACCCGAAGCGCAGATCGCAGCACAGCCCGCCGTGATGAAGCGGCCCATCATTCAACACGATGGCAAATGGTCCATCGGCTGGGATAGCGCGGTTCAGACCGCACTAGGACTTTGATAAAAAAGACTTATCGACCAAGCTTGGGGCGATAGAAACCTGAATGTCTTGGACTGTTTTACAGCAGCTTTAGATTTGTCGCAGACTCTTTGCCATTGCGACCAGTTTCCATTTCGAAGTCGATTTTCTGGTTTTCATTTAATCCGCGCAACCCTGCGCGCTCGACCGCCGAAATATGCACAAACACATCAGCGCCGCCGCCATCTGGCGCGATAAAGCCATAGCCTTTAGTCGAATTGAACCATTTTACGGTGCCAGTTGGCATGCCGCTTCTCCTATTCAAACCCACCCGTGACGACATTGCCAAAGGCTGCGGCGAATACCGCTTTTGAAATGATGCCATTGGTTTTTAGAAAATCAAGTCTGCTCTGCGCTCTGATCGCAGGATGTGCATAAAACATCCCCAAAAGATGCAAATATGCCATTTACGGCGCATCTTTCTTACTTCGCGACCGAATGCTGGGGCCGCGTGGGGACAAGGATCAAAACATAGGACAATCATCCGTCAGAAAGCTTGTTGTTTGAACATTGCCGCATAATCGATCGTCTTGGGTGACGTTCCGATCGTTATAGCCCTAGAAAAGCCCCGCCCACAGATTTTGAAAACTCGGCCATAAGCGCTGCATTTTGTTCAAAGCCATCAGGGAAACCCGAATTTAATAATGCGTTGTGGTCGATTAAAATCGGAGATGGAGCGACTGCTCCCAGTTTATAGAATCGCCTTATCCCGATTTAATGTCAAATTAGGGTCGATGGGGTAGTGGATGTATTCATGCGAAGCGATGCCCCCCCAAGAAAAATCAGTCAGTTGTGAAATCGGTGCCATCCCATTAGAATATTCCCACTTTGCAGCAACCACGTTGATCAAGATCAAATAAAAAGGCGGTCCATGGCGGTTCAGGATAAAACGGCAACACCACCCCGGTGTGAAGACTGCCTTATTCGTCATCGAGCAGTTTGCGCGCGCGCCGAAGTTGATGAACTGCAGATCCTAGAGCAGATTAAATATTATCGCAGTTTTTCCGCTGGACAGACGGTTATTTGGTCAGGCGATGAGATGGATTTTGTTGCCAGTGTCGTGACGGGTGTGGCCAGCCTTACCCACACGATGGAGGATGGACGGCGACAAATGGTCGGGTTGCTGTTGCCCTCTGATTTCATTGGCCGTCCTGGCCGCCGTCGGGCCGCCTATGATGTTACGGCTGTCAGCGACTTGGTTCTATGCTGTTTTCGCAAAAGACCGTTTGAAGAGATGATGTCGAAAACCCCTCATGTTGCGGATCGCCTGTTGGAAATGGCGCTAGACGAATTGGATGCAGCCCGTGAATGGATGTTGCTGTTAGGACGCAAATCGGCACGCGAAAAAATCGCCAGTTTCTTATCAGTTTTGGCGCGCAGGGACGCTGCTTTGCGGGCCAGCAAGGACATTATGGCGATAGAAGTGCCTTTGACTCGGGAAGAAATGGCTGATTATTTGGGTTTAACATTGGAAACGGTCAGCCGCCAAATGTCTGCTTTGCGCCGCGAAGGTATCATCGTGACAAGCGGCAAACGCGGGGTGACGATCCCCGATTTTGCCGCGTTGCAGCAGGCTGCTGGTGACGATTTAGGCGGTGATATATGCCTCTAATGGGCCATTAGGACGGGTATTTGCGCGCTTTGAATGATGTGGCGGGTGCTGCCGCCCAAGACAGATTCGCGCAAACGCGAATGTGTATAGGCGCCCATAACCAACAGGTCGGCATCTTGTTCCATCGCGTGGCGCTGCAAAACATCGATCACCTTTGGCAAATTCTTGGGCAAAACTGTAATTTGCGCCGCGACGCCTTGTCTGACCAGCATTTGGCACAAGGCAGCACCAGGATCGCCTGCTATATCAGTTGGCGAGACGATGACGATATCGACGCTTTTTGCTCCCAGCAACAATGGCATAGCATATCGCACGGCGGTCAAGGCCTCGCGACTGTTGTTCCATGCAATAACAACGCGTTTTGGGTGTGTCTGCACAGTCTGTCCGCTGGGGACCAATAAAACGGGGGCCGCGCCGCCGAATAAAGCGGCCTCAAGCACACCTTCAGCGTCCAAATCATGTTCAGCGGGACAGGGCAGGACCACCAAATCCGCAAAGCGGGCGCGTTCGGCCACAAATTCGGTCAAGGTTCCTGTTTGTGTGATCGAAGAGGTGACGGACGCGCGCAAAACAGGACTTTGCGCGATCACTGCGGCAGACAAGGCTGTTTCAGTTTTGGCCGCCTGTTGAGCGGCCAGATCGGACATTGCGGGGATCACGACTGCCCCCATATAGGAATAGTCGAGTGGCAATTGATCGACCCCGAGCGCGATCGCGTCCAAATGCGCGTCCGCCGCCAAGGCAAAGTCTGCGGCGACCCGCAAAATATGGGCCGCGTTATCGGGATTTGTGGCGATTGTCAGCAATGTTTTGTAAGCCATGATTTGCCTCCATTAAGGTGGGTTTATCATAGGCGCAGTTTGCGGCGGTGACCTTGATCTAGATCACTTGCCGGCATCAAAGGTCGTTTGCGACATCGTATTACGAGGCCAGACGTTGTCCGTTTGTCCCAGACAGATCATCGTCCCAAATATCAAAGTCTGCTTTTGCAATTTGGGCATTTTTTTGAAATTGTGACAATGTATGGGTCAAGTCGGCCGCCTGTTCGCGCAAACTGGTGCTGGTTGCGGTCGTCTGTTCGGCTGATCCTGCAAAAGATTGTGCCGAACTTTCCAGTTTCTGCATTCCAGCGTTCAGACGGCGCAAGTTTTCTGCCTGCTCATAGGTATGGGTCGCAATGGTTTCGATCAACTCACCCGATTTTGCGGCCTCATCTATCAGCACGCCCAGTGTTTCGGCTGTTGTGTTGACAATTTCACTGCCACTGGCGACGAACTGTTCGCTTTCTGTCATCAGGCGACGAATATCCGCCGCCGATTCGGATGCACGTTGTGCAAGGTTGCGCACTTCGGATGCGACCACAGCAAAGCCAGAGGCTGAATCGCCCGCGCGCGCAGCTTCAACCCCAGCGTTTAGCGCCAAAAGGTTTGTCTGAAAGGCGATGTCATCAATGGCGTCGATGCTTTGGCGGATTGCCGTGGCAGAAATTTCAATCTGTTGCATTGCATCGACCGCTTTTCGCAACATCGCGCCGCCCTTTTCTGCCTGATTTCGACTACTCGCCATCGCCGAACTGGCATGTTTTGCCTGTTCGGCGGTCTGTGTTTGCAAAACACTTAATTCGGCCAAAACTTGGGCGGATTGGTTGACTGTGTTTGCCTGTGATTCTGCCTTGAAGGCAATGTCACTTGCCGCGCTGGATGTTTCATGAGAGGCGGCCAAAACCATCTGGGCGGTGTTGGTCACGCTGTCAAAAATATTCTGCAAGTTGTCTGCCAAAGTATTGAGATCGCTGTATAATGATTTGAAATCATCGTTGGCCAGTTCAAAACTTTTCTGATCGACCCGCGATGTCAGATCGCCATTCGACAGTCTTGTTAGATTTTCGCGCAGTTTTTGGATGCCGTTGGATAGGATCACTTGCTTGGTATCTGCCTCTAAGGTGAGCGCTTCGGCCTTGGCACGTGCATCCCCTGCCTCTTGGATCGCGGCTTCTGATTTGTCGAAGATTTGTCGCAGCATGAGAGTCAAAAAGACCAACGCGCCCGCCTCTACCACCAAAATCACTGCGTGCAGCAAAACCCGCGCCAGATCGCCCCCGCCCGCAAAGACTGCAGCTGCGAACAGGTAATTTAATGCCAAATGATGCACAGCCACCACACCGGTAAAGGCAACGATTGCTTGCCAGCTGCAAAACAGCGCGCAAATGGCCAGTCCCGAAAAAAGATACATATGCACATCGGGCTGCCATTCATGCCCCATCATCATATAGATGAGCACGCAGATCGTCAGTGCAAGCGAAGTCGATGACAAAATCGCTGTCTGCAGACCAAGCGGATTTTTCAAATAAACAAAGGTCGATAACGCGCAAATTACCGTCAAAAAGCCTGGAATCGAGACGGTATTTTGATCCCAAATATATCCTAAGACCATATAGAACGGGATATGTGCCCATAGGAACATTTGGATGTAAAAACCAGATTTTGAAATCAACCCTTCAAGTTTCATGTCGCGTCACCTTTGCAAATGTGGGGTCGCACCCCGCACGAATGTCTGTGGCAATCAATGTCATGCCTGATTTGTGCAACCGTTCGATCAGCGATGGATCATTGGACACATCCAAAACTATCAGATGCCCGCCCCAGCGCAGATCAATGATCGGTGCTGCAAAACCCGCTGCCACGATCAGACCACCTGACCGCCAAGGTGGGACAATCACGCCGATCTGTTTGCTTGTGGGCGTTGCGGCAAACGTCAACTGGGCCAGAAAGGCTAGCCCGATGATGGCCACCAACACGGAGGGGCCAAATGTTTCGATCTTGGTTGCAAACGTCATCGAATACCTCTGGTTTTTTTGATTATACGGTTAGCGTTTCAAAAGGCTTAACACGCACTTTGCAGGGTCAAATTTTTCGAAAAAACCGATCTCACGATGTCTTGATTGATGCAGATCAAGGCGGGCTTTGCGTTGGTGAAGGCAAAAGGGTTGGGCCGAACAACCTTTTGCACAGAGTTATCCTTGTGCAGCGGCCGTCGAAGGGACAGATGATGTGGGAATATTTAAAGCTGATCGTATTGGGATTGGTGGTGATATTGGCAGGGCTGGGCGCGCAGTTTGCCTATGACTTACCTTATCAGGTGAATGCAGTTGAGGTGATGCTGGCGGCGGCGCTGACATTTATCTGGACCTTGCGCCAGATGGAGCAGCCAAAGCGAGTGATTGGCAATGAATATATGGATGATGTGGTACGCGCGGGCGTCATTGCCACATCGTTTTGGGCGATCGTGGGGCTTTTGGTGGGTGTGATTATCGCCTTTCAATTGGCCTTTCCCAGTTTGAACATAGAAATGATGGGCGTATTAAACTTTGGCCGTTTACGGCCTTTGCACACCTCTGCAGTTATCTTTGCCTTTGGCGGTAATGCGTTGATTATGTCTGCCTTTTACGTCGTCCAGCGCACCAGTGCCGTGCGACTGTTTGGCGGTGGGCTGGCGTGGTTCGTGTTTTGGGGCTGGCAATTGATGATCGTGCTGGCCGCCAGTTCCTATATTTTGGGCGGCACCCAAGGCAAAGAATACGCTGAAACGGTTTGGTACATCGACATTTGGATCACCATTGTTTGGATCGCTTTTTTGATTGTCTTTATGGGAACCCTTTGGCGTCGCCGCGAGCCCCATATCTATGTCGCGAATTGGTTCTATTTGGCCTTTATCATCACGGTGGCGATGCTGCATATCGTCAATAATTTGGCCGTTCCAATTTCAAT
>CAWUUC010000349.1:0-6041 GCA_963924905.1 uncultured Paracoccaceae bacterium | reverse complement strand
GCCCATCATCTGGGCAATGGCCTGTTTCATCATGCCACCTTTGCCCATCTTTTTCATCATGTCGGCCATTTGTTTGTGCTGTTTGATCAGCTTGTTCAGATCCGACACATCCAAGCCCGCGCCTGCAGCCACGCGTTTCTTGCGCGACGCCGCCATCAGATCAGGATTGGCACGTTCCTTTTTCGTCATCGATTGGATCAGCGCGATTTGATGGGTCAGCATTTTGTCGTTAAAACCCGCCGCTTCGGCCTTTTTCGCCATGCCGCCCATACCGGGCATCATGCCCATAAGCCCCTGCATTCCGCCCATCTTGATCATCTGCTCAAGCTGGCCCTTCATGTCGTTCATATTGAACAGACCTTTGGCAAAGCGGCGCGCCATACGTTCGGCTTGTTCAGCCTCAAATGTCTCACGCGCCCGTTCCACCAGCGCGACAATATCACCCATGCCCAAAATACGGCCCGCGACGCGCTCTGCCTCGAATGTTTCCAGCGCGTCCATCTTTTCGCCAAGACCGACAAAGCGAATGGGCTTGCCCGTAATCGCCCGCATCGACAGCGCCGCACCGCCGCGCCCATCACCGTCCATACGGGTTAAGACAACGCCCGAAATACCAACCTTACCGTCAAACTCTGCGGCGACATTGACCGCGTCTTGGCCCGTCAAACCATCGACAACCAACAGCGTTTCGCGGGGCGAAATCACATCGCGCACAGCTTGGATTTCATCCATCAAGACTTCGTCGATGTGCAAACGGCCTGCGGTATCGAAAAACACCACATCATAGCCGCCCATGGCCGCCTGCGTTTTGGCACGTTTGGCGATTTGCACAGCACTTTCGCCTTTGACAATTGGCAGGCTGTCCACACCAACTTGCCCAGCCAAAATCGCCAACTGCTCCATCGCGGCAGGTCGGTTGGTATCCAGCGACGCCAAAAGCACCCGCTTGCCGTTCTTTTCTTTGAGACGTTTTGCCAGTTTCGCGGTGGTCGTGGTTTTACCTGACCCTTGCAGACCCACCATCAAGATAGAGGCAGGCGGGTTGTCGATCTTCAACGACTCGGGTTCGCCGTCACCTGCCAAAACCCGCACCAATTCGTCATGCACAATCTTGACGACCTGCTGACCGGGGGTGATGGATTTGGTGACAGACTGGCCTGTCGCCTTGACGCGCACGGCCTTAATGAAATCACGCGCCACGGGCAAAGAAACATCGGCATCCAGCAACGCGGTGCGCACCTCACGCAAGGCCGCATCAACATCGGCCTCGGACAAAGCGCCCTGTTTTGTCAGACGATCAAAGACCCCACCAAGGCGTTCTGAAAGGCTTTCAAACATGATCCATCTCCTTTGCCCCAAGATTTCGGGGCGCGATTGCGGGCGACCAATGCGAAACAGCACCTGTGGGCGCAACGCGCTGACAGATGGCGATCCCGGCATAAGGCCATGGGACCGAAGGCACAGCCCTCGGGGAATTGGGTTGGCTGGTACGCTGATTAGCCCCCAGAGTCAAGAAGACCAGCGCAGCAAAGACATTGCGACCACCCCCTGCATGGCTTCGCGCCGCGACATCAAGGCCTTTACCAGAATTTCAATTGCCGATACCCGAACAAGGGCCCCGTGCCCATCGGAAAATTGAGATCACACTGACGGCAAATCGACCAAGGATGTTATGGCCGCGCAGTCGCTGATCAAATCGCATAATCTGGCCTGATCTATAAAGGAAAAATTCTGCGCCAGTGCCGCATCCGTGTCTGCTTCGATAGTGGCAGATGACGGCCCAAAGCGTGTCGCCCTGATGTCTTGTAAGACTTTATCTTGCCGATCAACCGTATCATTGGATTGATGATGCGTGCGAATATAGGCCGTTAAACCCGGATAGGACACGACAGGCCAGCGCCGCCACACATTTCCATGCATCATCATAAAGGGATTTTTGCGGAAATGCTCGTTGCAAATGATGGCCAATCCCGGTGTGATCAGCAAATGTTGATGAACCATGCAGGCGCCTTCTTGCGACTCTGGTGTTTTGGGGAACAGCGTAATTCCAGTCGGAAAGGTAATATGAGTGCTCGGAGGCAGAGACTGGCTGATCGCTCGCAATTGGGCGATATATGTATGGGCAATCGCGTCATCGTCGTCCAGGCGAAAATGCACAGATATATCACGCATCTGTGGGCCAAATGACCCAATCATATGGTCAAGAAAAGCGGCCTCGCCGTGAGTTTCGGTTGAAAAATCAATCGTGACATTTGGATCATTTTTCGTGATCGCCCGCAGCCGTTCCTTGAACGGTTCAGGCATCACTGAGGACGTCATGATGATGACCTTGAAATCGCGGTCCAGTTGCGCGCGCAAACTGGGCAAGGTTAGATTTTCAAAAAGAAAGAATCTGCGCGCCATGCGTGTTTCATTGTACAAAATTGCATGGGCCAAGCCCTGTTCATCAGGTTTCAACCGCGTGTCTGTTACGCCATAAAACGAAAAACGAATGTGACAATAAATCTGTCTTCTTTCAAACAATCTGTTGGTCCTTTAATATCTTTTGGTATTTTAATCAGACGCACGGCGATGGTGCAAGTTTGTTGGCCAGTGCAATAGGGTATAAACATACTGGGGCCACACGCCATGGCACGCGCTGTGCGATTCGAACGGATTCGAGGGATAGATGGACAATTGGGACGAAATCCGCACTGCGCTTTATGTGGCGAAACTGGGCACGGTTTCGGGCGCGGCAGAGCAGATGGGTGTGCACCACGCCACAGTGATCCGCCATATTGACGCGCTGGAACAACGATTGGGCGTCAAACTGTTTCAGCGCCATTCGCGTGGTTATACCCCCACCGAGGCTGGGCTGGATTTGCTGGCAGTGGCACAAACAACCCAAGAACAGTTTTCCCAATTGACCAGCCGCATAAAAGGTCAAGGCGCGGCCATTGCCGGGGAATTGGTTGTAACGTCGCTTGAAGAGCTTGCACCATTGGTGTCACCCGTGTTGACCGATTTTCAGGTGCAACACCCTGATGTCGTCATCCGCTATATGACGGGGGGCAGGATCTTTAAGCTGGAATATGGGGAAGCCCATATCGCGATCCGTGCCGCCAGATTTGGCACGCGTCCCGAACAACCCGACAATGTCGTCCAGCCATTTATCAAAATGTCGGTGCAGTTGATGGCCGCGCAATCATATATTGATCGGCATGGACTGCCTGAAAACGACGACGCTTTAGCGCAGCATCGGTTCGTCGGACTTGCCGAGGGAACCACCCGCGCGCCTTTTAACGAATGGCTGAGCGAACTCGCCTCGCCAGATCGCATAACCTATCGCGTCGAAGGCACGGCGGCCTATCGACACGCAGTCATGTCAGGGGCAGGGATCGGGTTTATCACCGCGAATGATCTGCAAAATATCAAAGGTCTAACCCAAATCACCGCGCAACGACCGCATTGGTCAATAGAGTTATTCTTGGTCACACACGTCGATTTGCATCGAACTAATAAGGTGCAAGCATTTTTGACATATCTCAAAAATCGATCCAAATCATGGGCATAGGTGCATCTTCAAGACAGATCACCATGACGCCTGCCCTTTTGGGGCATTTGGGTATGTTGGCCTTTTCCGCACTGGTTGCCGGGTCATTTTCATTAGGGGCTATGGCAGCGCCCTTTATCGCACCCTCGGCCATGACGGTCGTGCGGTTTGCGATTGCGGGCGCGTTGGTCGGGGCGATTGCCGCCCTGACCACAGGCATTCCCCGCAGTGCCTTGCGCGCGCCATGGCGATACTTAGTGTCGGGCGGGCTGTTATCTGTCTACTTTGTGATGATGTTTTGGGGCTTACAAACGGCCTCTGCGGTGCCCGTGGCCGCCATTTTTACGCTCACGCCGGTCATGACGGCGGGCTTTGGCTGGCTGATTTTGCGGCAAGTGACGACAGCGCGTATGGGGGCTGCACTGGTCATCGGGGCTATGGGTGCGGTTTGGGTTGTTTTTCGGGGTGATATCGGGGCGGTTTTGGGGTTGCAGATTGGGCAGGGCGAAGCAATCTATTTTGTCGGATGTGTCGCCCACGCGATTTATGCGCCTTTGGTCCGCAAATTCAACAGGGGCGAGACCGCTTTGGTGGCAACCTTTGGCATGATGGTAGCGGGTTTTTTGATCTTATCAGCATGGGGCGGGCGGGATGTAATCGCTACCGATTGGACTGCCCTTCCCGCTATCGTCTGGATTTGCCTGATATATGTCTCTGTAATCGCCAGTGCAGTGACCTTTGTATTGCTGCAATTTGGCGCAATGCGGCTGCCTGCAGCCAAGGTGATGGCCTATACCTATTTAGTCCCTTCATGGGTGATTTTATGGGAACTCGCCTTGGGTCATGACCATCCTCCGATGAATGTCCTGGGGGGAATCATACTGACAATTCTGGCGCTGATACTCTTACTCAAGGACGAACAGCGCGGCTGAATTCGCGTAATTTTTGATCATAATTGGCAGATTGGCTCTAGATTGCGCCTAATTTATCCAATTTACCGCCCAAATTTTAATCAAAATTATAGATATTTGTCAATTTTGTGATTTGCGCAGCGCAGCAAGATTGCCGCAGCGCAGCTAAGTCGATCACCTCTCCCTGTGGCGGCCTAGGCCCCATCCAACAGGGCGGTAAGGGTCACCTCTCCCCCAAATAAATAAACCTTTGTGTCGCGGTCCTCCCACCGCTGACCCACAAATAAAGGATAATTGAATGCAAACGTTTAAGAAAATGATCGTCGGCGCTGGGTTGGGCATTGCCTTGACCGGCGCGGCCCATGCCCAAGATGAAACGATCAAAGTGGGCGTCCTACATTCGCTGTCAGGCACGATGGCGATTTCGGAAACCACACTCAAAGATACTGTTTTGATGCTGATCGACGAGCAGAACAAAGCAGGCGGCTTGCTGGGCAAGCAATTAGAGGCAGTGGTTGTTGACCCTGCATCCGATTGGCCTTTGTTTGCCGAAAAAGCCCGCGAATTGCTGACCGTCTCTAATGTCGATGTCATGTTCGGTTGCTGGACATCCGTGTCACGCAAATCCGTGCTGCCCGTCATCGAGGAATTGAACGGCCTGCTATTCTATCCCGTCCAATATGAGGGTGAGGAATCGTCTAAAAACGTGTTCTACACGGGCGCTGCGCCAAACCAACAGGCGATCCCTGCAACGGATTATTTCTTGGACGAATTGGGTGTCCAGAAATTCGCGCTGTTGGGAACTGACTATGTCTATCCACGCACGACCAACAACATTTTGGAATCCTATCTGATTTCCAAGGGCATTCCGAAAGAAGATATATTCGTGAATTACACGCCTTTTGGCCACTCTGACTGGTCCAAGATCGTGGCAGACGTTGTCGCCTTGGGTGCTGACGGCAAAAAGGTGGGCGTAATTTCCACCATTAATGGCGATGCTAACATCGGTTTTTACAAAGAATTGGCCGCAGCGGGTATTTCGGCGGATGATATTCCTGTCGTGGCATTTTCGGTGGGCGAAGAGGAATTGTCAGGTCTGGACACCTCTAACTTGGTCGGTCACTTGGCCGCTTGGAACTATTTTCAATCCGCAGATGTGCCCGTCAATGCCGAGTTCATCGCAAAATGGAAGGCCTTTGCAGGCGAAAATCGCGTGACCAACGACCCGATGGAGGCCACCGTGATCGGGTTTAAAATGTGGGTCAAGGCTGTAGAGGCGGCAGGCACCACCGATGTCGATGCCGTGCGTAGCGCCATGTATGGTCTCGAGGTGCCAAACCTGACAGGCGGTATTGCCAAAATGCTGCCAAACCACCGCCTGACAAAGCCCGTTTTGATCGGTGAAATTCAAGCAGACGGTCAGTTTGACATCGTCAGCCAAACAGAACCTGTTGCAGGGGACGCATGGACCGACTTCTTGCCAGAATCTGCTGTTCTGGACTCTGATTGGCCAGGTCTGGGCTGCGGGATGTATAACACAGAAACAAAAACCTGCGTTCAAATCCAATCCAACTACTAAAACATTAGGCAGGGGGGCG
>CAWUUC010000348.1:0-2886 GCA_963924905.1 uncultured Paracoccaceae bacterium | reverse complement strand
TGCCTTGCGCCCAAGCGACAGCATTGTGGTCGAACGTGACAGCCGCAATTTTACCGCCCTTGGTGCCACAGGATCGCAAAACCTTGTAAAATTCGAAAGCCAAACCCTGTCCGCAATCGAGGCGATTGCCACGGTTGGCGGCCTGAACACATCGAGCGCCGATCCCACGGGCGTCTTTGTGTTTCGCAATGAACCGGCAGAAATTGCCAATGTGGTCTTGGGCCGCAATGACCTGCAAGGCGATCAGCGGATGGTCTATGTGTTGGATCTGACACAACCGACTGGAATGTTTGAAGCACGCGATTTTCTGATCCGCGACGGCGATACGGTATACGTCACCGAAGCACCGTTTGTGCAATGGACAAAAACCCTGTCTGCAATCACCGGAACGACGGCGGCGGCAAGCAATTTGGCCACCACAGCCGCGCAATAAACCCTTGATGGGCAAGGCCAACATTAAAACAGCCGTTGCGGACAGACCGCAGCGGCTGTTTTATTACAATTTGGGATTTGCCCGTCAGCCATGTGTGCGACGCATTTTGAATCTTTGCGGTTACAGCCTGCATTTCGGATTGCCTCAAAAACTTGACAGTGTTGTGGTTTGGGGCAAATCCCCAACCTCTGGCCGTGGTGAGGCCATCGCCCAGCGCCGCGGCGTTCCAATTCTGCGGATCGAGGACGCATTTATCCGTTCCATCCAGCCAGGGCGTCTGGGCGAGCCACCTTTGGGGCTGATTTTGGACCCTGTCGGGGTGCATTTCGACCCCCGACATCCCTCAAAACTGGAACAGATTTTGGCGCGTGATCCCTTGGACGACAGCGCTCTATTGGCGCGGGCCAAGGCGGGGATGGCGCGGATGCGGGCCTTGGATCTGTCGAAATACAATCTACATGACGCACCAGCCCCTAAGGCGGGCTATGTTTTGGTGATTGATCAGACGCGAGGTGATGCGGCCTTAATGGGGGCTGACCAACACGTTTTTCGAACGATGTTGGCAGATGCACAAGCCGCCCACCCAAATGCGCGGATCTTGATCAAAACCCACCCCGAAACGACACTGGGACTGCGACAAGGCCATTTTGACGCCAGCGATGTCACGGGCAATACGGCCCTGCTATCGCAAAACGTATCGCCTTGGGATGTGGTAGAAGGGGCAATTGCCGTCTATACGGTCAGCTCGCAAATGGGGTTTGAGGCGATTTTGGCGGGCCATCGCCCCCATGTTTACGGCCAACCTTTTTACGCTGGATGGGGTCTGAGCACGGATCAAATGGCCCATCCCCGCCGCAATCGTCGTTTGACCAAATCACAGCTTTTTGCGGCAGCGATGATCCTTGCGCCAACATGGTATTGCCCCTTTCGTGACCGTCTGTGCAGTTTTGAAGAGGCCCTTGATATCATAGAGGCGCGTTTGGTCAGTCATCGCGCCGACCGGATGGGCCATGTTGCCCTTGGAATGCGGATGTGGAAACGCACAAGGCTGCAAGCAGTTTTTGGTCGCAATAAGCCATTGGTATTTTTAAATAATCCACAAAAAGCGCAAAGTATTGCGCGAAAGACGGGACGCGGGTTGATCGTTTGGGCGGGCAAAGAACCGCCTCAGCTTGGGACAGATTTCAGCTGTTTTCGCGTCGAGGATGGATTTATGCGCTCACGCGGCTTGGGGGCAAATTTGGTATCCCCGCTTAGTTTGGTCGCCGATGATTTGGGAATTTATTATGATCCAACCCGCCCCAGTCGGCTGGAACATTTGATCGCGCAGCCCATCGATGACAGCGCGCGCGCGCCCAAGTGTTGCTTGACGCCATCCAAACTGCCGGCCTGTCAAAATATAACTTGGCCGAAGCGGTTTTGAATCTGCCCCCATCGCAAGATCGGATTTTGGTTCCAGGTCAAGTTGAAGATGATGCATCAATCCGTCTGGCCGCAGGAACCATAAACACCAACCTTGCCCTTTTGCGCGCAGCGCGGTCTGCATATCCTGATGGATTTATCATCTATAAACCCCACCCAGATGTCGAAGCGGGTTTGCGGGCCGGCGCCATTGCAGCCAAAGAACTGGCAGGTCTGGCAGATTTTGTGGCCAATCACGCCGATCCGATTGCCCTGATCGCCCAATGTGACCGTGTGTTCACAATGACATCGCTTTTGGGGTTTGAGGCGCTGATACGCGGCAAACCAGTGACCTGCACGGGCGCACCTTTTTATGCGGGTTGGGGTTTGACACAAGATTTGGGTGACATTCCTGAACGACGTCGGGCTATGGCGCAGGGCCGCACAGACATTGCACAACTGGTCTATGCAAGCTTGATCGCTTATCCGCGCTATTTCGATCCGATCACAGCAGCGATTTGCCCCCCCGAGGTGGTTTTGTACCGCCTCATCTCTGGGTCTGTTGCCAAAAGCAGCGTCGCTTTGCGGCTTTTGGCAAAATTGCAAGGACGCTTTGCCAGCTTTGCGCGTTGGTGGCGCTAAGGACCGCCCCATTCTAGGGCCATGCTTGCATCTTAATAGATATAACGGATTTGATCTGTCCAATACCGTTCAATGCGCTTTAGCGATTGGTTCATATGTTCCATCCCAGCCGCATCCACAATCTTACGTTTTGCCAAGGTATCGGCGTGTCGCGTGAACAATTCTGACAGTAAGCCACGAATATTGCGGCCTTTTTCAGTCAAACGCACCCGCACAGAACGGCGATCAATTTCGCTGCGCTGATGGTGCATATAGCCCAATTCAACCAGCTTTTTCAGATTATAAGACACATTGGACCCTTGATAGTATCCACGCGATTTCAATTCGCCTGCCGTCACTTCGTTTTCGCCGATATTGAACAGCAAAAGCGCCTGAACCGAATTGATTTCTAAAATATTCAACCGTTCAAA
>CAWUUC010000347.1:0-4251 GCA_963924905.1 uncultured Paracoccaceae bacterium | reverse complement strand
GCCCTTCCCCGTTGTCCAAATATCCTCGGGGGGTCTGGGGGGCGACGCGCCCCCAGTGGCCCCGCCAAAACAAAGACGCCAAAACCAAAGGAACATTCCATGGCCCAGTTTGACACCATCATCATCGGCGCAGGACCCGGTGGCTATGTCTGCGCGATCCGTGCAGCCCAGCTTGGCCAAAAGGTGGCCGTGATTGAAGGTCGCGACACGTTGGGTGGCACCTGTTTGAATGTTGGATGCATCCCATCCAAGGCGCTGTTACATGCAACACATTCCTTGCATGAGGCCGAGCATAACTTTGCGAAAATGGGTCTTGTGGGCAACAGCCCGATTGTCGATTGGGATCAAATGAAGTCCTATAAGCAAGAGGTTGTTGACGGGAATACCAAGGGCATCGAATTCTTGTTCAAAAAGAACAAGATCACTTGGATCAAAGGCTGGGCCAGCATCCCTGCCGCAGGTCAAGTCAAGGTGGGCGATGAAATCCACGCTGCCAAAAATATCGTGATCGCGACAGGTTCTGAACCCGCTTCATTGGCGGGGATCCCGGTTGATGAAGAAACCATTGTGACCTCAACAGGGGCCTTGACCCTGAAAACCATTCCAAAATCTCTTGTCGTCATTGGCGCAGGTGTGATTGGATTGGAAATGGGTTCGGTCTATGCCCGCCTTGGGGCCGAGGTGACTGTGGTCGAATATCTGGATGGCATTACCCCAGGGATGGACAGCGAAGTTGCAAAGTCTTTCCAAAAAATATTGATGAAACAAGGCCTAAAGTTCATACTTGGCGCAGCCGTGCAAAGCGCCGAGGTGGCGAACGGCAAAGCCAAGGTGATCTATAAACTGCGTAAGGATGACAGTGAGGCCAGTTTGGACGCCGATTGCGTTTTATTGGCCACGGGACGCAAGCCCTACCTCACGGGCCTTGGTCTAGAGGCTTTGGGTGTGGAAATCTTGCCGCGCGGTCAGATCAAAACCGATGCACATTTTGCGACCAATATTGCCGGTCTTTACGCGATTGGCGATGCGATCATCGGTCCTATGCTGGCACATAAGGCGGAAGATGAAGGCATGGCTTTGGCGGAAATTTTGGCCGGCAAAGCGGGTCATGTGAATTATGGTGTCATCCCGGGTGTTGTCTATACCACCCCCGAAGTGGCCAGCGTGGGCGCCACCGAAGAGCACCTCAAAGAACAAGGCCGCGCCTATAAGGTTGGAAAATTCCCCTTTATGGGCAATGCCCGCGCCAAGGCCGTTTTTCAAGCCGAAGGATTTGTCAAAATTCTGGCCGATGCCGCAACGGATCGGATTTTGGGCGCGCATATCATTGGTCCGGCCGCAGGAGATTTGATCCATGAAATCTGCGTGGCAATGGAATTTGGCGCATCCGCCCAAGACCTTGCTTTGACCTGTCACGCCCACCCCACCTATAGCGAAGCGGTGCGGGAAGCGGCCCTTGCCTGCGGCGATGGCGCAATCCACGCCTAAGTTTGACAAAGTTCAAATCCCTGTTACGGGCCTGCAGGACATCTGCGGGCCCGTGACACTTTGGTGAAAACCTGCTGGATCAGGCCTTTGAGGGGTCAGCGACACCGATGACCAGTGACGATGTCAACATCTCGTCAATCACCTCTATCGCGCTGACAGCCCCGTCACCTGATTGGCGCGCAATGCGGTCCATGGTTATGGGCACATCCGGACCACCACGCACCGCATAGATCGGATTCTCGCCCAAGATGCGGTTCGTCACAGCTTCGTCAAAAAAGATTTGGCTGGTCAGAACATCACGCTCGTTGAGCAAAACCTTATAGTGTATGTGAATCGCGCGCCCGGGGTACCAGCCGGGATAAATGGTCTGAAAGGTGACGATCCCTTGGGGGTCGGTCATTTGTGATCCGCGCAAGAATGTCTTGCCCGCATCGGCCCCGACCCCAGAATAAGCCCCCTGCGCGTCACAATGCCAAACGTCCACGCGGGCGCCTTCAATCGGGGTGCAGTCAGATGTCACAACTTGCATCCGCAATCGCATGGGTTGTCCTTGGACACCTTCGGTGATGTCTTGACGCAGCATCGCAGGGTCTAGATAGAACGGCCCTTCGGTGGTCTGGCGGGCAATAAGGCATACATTGCCTGTGATCAGTCCCGCCTGTTCCGCCAGCAGCGCATTCGGCAGTGCTGCGGCAAAAGGGGCCAAGGCCAAGGATTTTAAGATATGTCGGCGGTCCATAAGTCGGGTCATAGGCGAAAATTCCCTTATAAAATGTTATGCGATATACCTAACGTTCAGATGGGAACATTCCGTCGAAATTCAAGAGATTAAATGGCGCAGTCCTTGTGTGACATCTGTCCGCACTGCAAGGCGCAGACCAGGATCATCACCATCGCGCAAGGCGGCCAAGATAAGGCGGTGATGTTGCGGCATCTCGCGGCGGCGAATTTTTTGATACATCTCGCGCATGGTCGGCCCCAGTTGAAGCCAGACGGTTTCAATCATTGCCAGCATCGCAGGGGTTTGTGCGCGCAAATAAAGTGTGCGGTGAAATTCTAGATTGCTGCGGACATAGGCCACCGCATCTTGGTTTATTACTGCATCTTGGTTTAGCCCGTTGATCGCTGTCAAACGGTCAATCAGCGCGAAATGAGCGCGCGGCAGGGCGCGTGATGCCATTTCAGGTTCCAAAAGGGCGCGGACGGCCGCCAATTCCTCGATTCGATCCGATGTCAATTCGGGCGTCGACACCCGTCCTGATGACGACATTGTAAACGCCCCTTCTGCCGCCAGTCGGCGCACCGCCTCACGTGCGGGGGTCATCGAGACGGCAAATTGATCAGCGATGCCGCGTAGCGTCAGCGATTGTCCCGGCGACAATTCGCCATGCATCACCTGCTGACGCAAGGCACGATAGACGCGCTCATGCGCGGCGGCGTTTGGATCGGCAAGGCGGGGTTTAATCGGCATAAGACAGCCAAGCACCAAGAACCACGCAGGTCAAGATGGTGAAGATGGGTCTAATCAAAGCGAATGACCTGCAATTGACCGCCGTAGCGTTTTAACCAAGCGCGTTGCTCTTTCCAATTGGGATAGAGCTGCGCCACCACCGACCAAAACGCGTCGGAATGGTTCATTTCCACCATATGGGCCACTTCATGGGCCGCCACATAGCGCAGCACCGCTGGCGGGGCCATGATCAAGCGCCAATTATACATTAACGCTCCTTCATGCGTGCATGACCCCCAACGAGAGCGCGTATCGCGCAGGCTGATCTGCGTCACCTTGCGGCCAATTTGGGTTGCAAAGTGATCTGACGCGGTGGCCAAACGATCCCTCGCACAGACCTTAAGATAGGCGGCAACCCGCGCCGCGCAGCGATCTGGATCACCAGGAACACTCAGTTGGTCGCCGTCTTGTCGCACAGTGCGCCCCTCACCTGTCACAAGGGTCAAATTTGTGCCCTCAAACAGGATTTGGGCACCCAAAACCACCCGCTGCGTCTGCGGCAACTTTGCAAGCGCGGCGCGAATCCATGCCTCTTGTGTATGGGCAAAGGCGATGGCGTCGGCCACCCGCGCCCGCGCGGGCAAGGATAGGGTCACGCGCCCATCGGCTTGGGCCACGCGCAAACTAAAACGCCGCGCCCGCGCCATCGGACGCAGGGTGATTTCGATTGGTGGATTGCCTAGGGTGACGTTCATTTTGCCTCTGGGCGGTAAGATACCCGATTGAGGGGGCACAACAAGATCGATTGACCAAAAAACAACACGAAAACCCTTTGACAGCGCCCGCCGCCTGTGGCAAGCGACGCTATTGCGATTGACTGGCCCTTGGGCCCATCTGAAAAGGAACGAGCATGCCATTGGCCGAATGGGGAACAAAGCGGATCTGCCCAACCACTGGGAAACGCTTTTACGATTTGAACCGCACGCCGATTGTCAGCCCCTACACGGGCGAAATCGTCGATATCGAGAGCGCACGTCGCAAAATGGCCGCTTCGGTGATCGCGCGCGTTCAGCCTGAAAAAGACGATGACGCTGTTTTGGTCGATGATCTGGATTCGGATGATCTGTTGGTCGAAGGCGTGTCGGATGATGCGGAACTGGATGACGAACTGCTGGAAGATGATGCGGATGACACTGTGTCATTGGATGATCTGGCAGATGTCGCGGCCGACGAAGAAGACCTGTAAAAAATTGGGCGCGGCTGGATTGGCGGGCATTTTTCCCCTTGCAGCCACCTGCGCCCTCACCTAAACA
>CAWUUC010000346.1:0-2775 GCA_963924905.1 uncultured Paracoccaceae bacterium | reverse complement strand
GCCTTGGTGAAAATGGCGCTGGTGCAAGCCGAGTCTGGGGCTGATATCATTGGTCCGTCTGATATGATGGATGGTCGCATCGGGGCCATCCGATCTGCGCTGGAAATGTCTGGTTTTCAAGATGTTACGATCATGTCTTATGCAGCAAAATATGCCTCATATTTTTATGGACCGTTCCGCGATGCGGTGGGGGCCACGGGTGCGCTAAAGGGTGATAAAAAGACCTATCAGATGAACCCTGCCAACCGCGCCGAGGCTTTGCGTCTGGTCGAACGTGATCTGCGCGAAGGGGCGGATATGGTTATGGTCAAGCCGGGAATGCCCTATTTGGATATTTGCCGCGCTGTCAAAGACAGTTTCGGCGCGCCGACTTTTGCTTATCAAGTGTCGGGCGAATATGCGATGATCAAAGGCGCGGCGGAACGCGGGTGGATCAATCACGATGGGGCCATGATGGAAAGCCTTTTATGTTTCAAAAGGGCGGGTTGCGATGGAATTTTGACCTATTTCGCCCCAGAGGCCGCGCGCCTGTTGCGGTCTTAATGGGCAATCCATCGCCACTTTAAAAAGCAATCGGTGACAAACACGCGCAAACAGGTTAGTTTAAGGGCAACAGGACCAAAGAGCCTGAAGGAGCAGAAATGACACATCTATCACACCCATCACATCACGTCTCACGGCGCGGATTTTTGGCGCTGGGCAGCGCGGGTTTATTGACGGCTTGCGGCACAGGTTTGGGCAATAATGGCGTCGGATCGCCTGCCGCGGCCCAAATTGACAGCCGCGTCGATGCACAGCGCAGCTTTTTGCAATCGCAGTTTCCGGGCACGGCGGATTTAGAACAACGCGCCGCAGGTGTCTTATATATGCCCTTGTTGACCGAGGCGGGCCTTGGCATCGGGGGCGGGTATGGGCGCGGTGCCTTGCGGATCAAAGGTGTCACGGTCGACTATTATTCTGCGACACGCGCCAGCTTTGGCTTGCAAATCGGCGCACAGCAATATGCCCATGTCTTATATTTCATGTCAGAAGACGCTTTGGCCAATTTCCGCCGCAGTTCGGGTTGGGCCGCAGGTGCTGATTTGCGTTATGCGACCTTCCAAGATGGGGCAACCATTGGCAAGGACACGACCGAGCTTTCTGCACCGGTCGAGGCCTTTGTTTTTGGTCAACAGGGTTTGATCGTTGGGGCCACCCTGTCGGGGCTAAAATATAGCCGCATCATCCCCTAAGGCGACGAATCAGGCTGGACGTGTCATTGCGTCCGCCCCCCATCAATTGTACATCTTTGTAAAATTGATCGACCAAGGCCGTCACGGGCAGTTGCGCACCAATTTCTTCGGCTGTTTTCAGGCAGATGCCCAGATCCTTACGCATCCAATCCACTGCAAAGCCGAAATCAAAACGATCTTCCAGCATCGTTTTGTGACGATTGACCATCTGCCAAGATCCTGCTGCACCTTGGGAAATCACCTCAACCACCGCAGCGCCGTCCAAACCGGCCTTTTCACCAAAAGCCATCGCCTCAGACAGGCCTTGCATCAGGCCCGCGATGCAGATTTGGTTCATCATCTTGGCCAATTGTCCCGCACCACTGTCGCCCAAGCGCCGACAGACCCGCGCATAAGCCGCCATGATCGGTTCAGCCGCCGCATATTGCGCCGCATCACCGCCGCACATGATCGACAAAATGCCACCCTCTGCTCCTGCTTGCCCGCCCGAGACGGGCGCATCCACAAAACCCAGTCCCATATTTGCCGCAGCCCCCGACAATTCGCGTGTCACCTGAGCCGAAACCGTCGTGTGATCGACAAAGATCGCGCCTTTTGCCATGCCCGCAAACGCACCCTCTGCGCCCAAGCACACTTTGCGCAGGTCATCATCATTGCCCACGCAAGCCATCACAAAATCAGCGCCCTTAGCAGCCTGATGCGGGGTTGCAGCCCATGCGCCGCCATGACTTGCCACCCAAGCCTCTGCTTTGGATTGCGTGCGATTGTAAACCGTCACCTCATGACCTTTGGATGCCAAATGCCGTGCCATCGGGCCGCCCATCACACCCAAACCCAAAAACGCCAATTTTGCCATAACCTACCCCAGTTGCATTGCCGAATATTTGAAAACCCACTAGGAACAGTTTTGACCCTAACCGTCAAGGACACGCGCAATGCGGATAGCACTTCGCTGGATGTTTCGATCACTGCTGGCCATGATGGTTTTAGGCGTCGCTTGTGTAGTTTTGCTGTATTACATTTTGGCAGGATCCCTGCCCGATTATGACGAAGATTTCACCGTTGTAGGTATTTCGGCGCCTGTAGAGATCCTGCGCAATTCATCTGCTATTCCTCATATTTTTGGCAAAACAGAAGCAGATATTTTTTATGCGCTTGGCTTTGCACATGCCCAAGATCGGCTGTGGCAAATGACGATGATGCGCCGCACCGCCCAGGGTCAATTGAGCGAAATTTTTGGCACCCGCACCGTAGAAATCGATGAACTGGTGCGCCGTTTGGATATTTATGGGGCCGCGCGTGCGTCGTTTGATGTGCAAGACGCCCCTGCAAAAGAGGCTCTGACCGCCTATGCGGCTGGCGTCAATGAATGGATTTCGCAGGTTAATTTGGACGCGCGCGGTCGTGGCGCGCCCGAGTTTTTCTTGTTTTCCAATCAAATTGCCGCATGGTCACCGACGGATTCCCTTGCGATTATCAAATTGATGGCCCTGCAACTTTCGGGACATTTACAAACCGAGGTGCAGCGCGCCCAACTGTCTGC
>CAWUUC010000345.1:0-6472 GCA_963924905.1 uncultured Paracoccaceae bacterium | reverse complement strand
TCATATCTATAGAAGGGGTGATCGGCAGCGCGTTCAACGACCAAGTGCTGGGCGACGGTCTAGATAATGATTTGCAAGGCGGCGCAGGACAGGATCTTATTTGGGGGGCTGCGGGGGCGGATAGCCTTTGGGGTGGCGTTGGAAATGACACATTAGACGGGGGCATGGGTGCGGATTTTTTGGATGGAGGGGCCGGTTTTGACTGGGCCAGTTATGCCTCTGGTGACAATTTCTTGCTGGACCTTGCGACACCATCCCTGAACACGGGCGCGGCGGCAGGGGATCGTTTTGTTGATATAGAGGGCATCATCGCCAGCAGTGGTAATGACACGATTTCAGGAGATGCAGGGGCTAACAGAGTATTTGGCGGGGCGGGTGAAGATCTAATTTTTGGGCGCGAGGGTGACGATTGGCTGTCTGGGGATGCAGGTAATGACACGTTGGATGGCGGCCTTGGCGCAGACAGCCTGTTTGGCGGCGCGGGTCAAGATTTCGCCAGCTATAGCGGTGCGCCAACCGCCCTTACTGTAGATCTTCTTAGCCAATCCATGAATTCAGGCGCAGCCTTGGGCGATGTTTTGTCCGGTATCGAAGGGATCATCGGTACGAATTTTGCCGATACGATCTTTGGCAGCAATGCCGCTGACTGGATTTTAGGCGGCAATGGCCCCGACCATTTGGAAGGGCGCGCTGGGGATGATGACCTGTTTGGCGGGGCGGGCAATGATACGATGAATGGGGGGGCAGGCGGCGACGGATTCTTTGGCGGCGCGGGCACAGATACGGTCACCTATGCTGATGCCAAACGTGGCCAAGTCATCCATATGTTCCAACCCTATGATGGGACCGATCTGGCGCATAATGACAGCTTTTTCAGCATAGAAGTGGTGATCGGGTCAGATTATCCGGATCTGATTTGGGGCGATCAATACAGCACCCGTTTGGAGGGTGGCAGGGGGGATGACTGCCTCTATGGTGGGCCAGGCAATGATACGCTGATCGGCGGCACAGGACGCGATGTGCTGTTTGGGGACCATGGTGATGACGTCTTAGATGGCGGCCAAAGCTCTGATCTCCTAGAGGGTGGCTTGGGCCAAGATCGGTTCTTACACGGTGGCAGCGCAAGTGATGGCACCGATTGGATTATAGATTACACGTCCAACAGCGGTGATCTGTTGGTTTTCACCGGATCAGGTGCCAGTCTGGATCAGTTTTCAATAACCGCAGACACGCGCGCGCGGCTTTTTGTCGTGGCAGATAATGTTTGGGTGGTCACCCATATTCCAACGGGCCGCGAGTTGTGGGTTTTGCAAAATACCACCAATCAAATCACTGATGTTGATATAATGATCAACAATATCACCTATGATCTGCTTTAGCGCCCCACAGAAACATAGTCGGAAAATCCGGCTTCGATCGCCTCGGCGCTGGAAAAGATATTACGAAGATCGGCCATTTTGGCGACCTCCATCTTGCGCGCCAATTTGGCCAAATCCATGCCGCGAAACTCGTTCCACTCTGTCAATAAGACGATCAAATGTGCGGATTGTGCCGCCTGATAGGGTGTTTCAACCCATTTTACGCCCGGCAACAACCCCTCGCCTTCATGGCGGCCCTGAGGATCGCAGACGCGCACCTTGGCCCCACCCCCCACCAAGGCAGGGACAATCGTCAACGATGGCGCTTCGCGCATATCATCTGTGTTTGGCTTAAAGGTGACGCCCAAGACAGCAATCGTCTTGCCATTCACCTGACCGTCGCACAGATCAATGATCTTATCCAACATACGGCGTTTGATTTCTTCGTTCACCTTTATGACGGTCTCGGTGATTTGCATCGGCACTGCGTGTTCTTGACCGATACGCGCCAAAGCTTTGGTATCTTTGGGAAAACATGATCCACCATAGCCCGGTCCCGCGTGCAGAAACTTGTTGCCAATGCGCCCATCCATCCCCATACCTTTGGCGACATCTTTAATGTCAGCCCCCACACGTTCACACAACATGGCGATTTCGTTGATAAACGTGATTTTGGTCGCCAAAAATGCATTGGCGGCATATTTGATCATTTCAGCACTTTCTAAGCCCGTATAAACGACAGGAAATTCGCGCAAAAACAAAGGACGATAGACATCCGCCATGACTTTGCGGGCCTCGGGTGTTTCAACGCCAATGACGACGCGATCAGGGCGCATAAAATCATCAATCGCTGCCCCTTCACGCAAAAACTCAGGGTTTGAGGCCACATCAAATTTCGCATCAGGGTTGGCCGC
This sequence comes from uncultured Paracoccaceae bacterium, assembly GCA_963924905.1. GTDB lineage: Bacteria > Pseudomonadota > Alphaproteobacteria > Rhodobacterales > Rhodobacteraceae > Cypionkella. Next base: position 4,200 of record CAWUUC010000345.1, on the reverse strand, counting down.
CATCGCAGCATCAAAGACCTTACGATTGGTGCCAACAGGCACGGTTGATTTGGTGACAATCACTGCATAGCCCGTCAAAGCGCGACCAATCTCTTCAGCGGCCGTCATTACATAGGTCAAATCTGCATGGCCATCCCCGCGCCGTGTGGGCGTACCGACGGCAATAAAGACCGCGTCCGCCCCAGCCACCGCCGATGCCAAATCCAGCGTAAAAGACAATCGCCCCGCCGCAACATTTTTGGCCATCAACGTATCCAAACCAGGCTCAAATATCGGAATTTTACCTGCATTCAGGCTGGCAATTTTCGCGGGATCCTTGTCAACACAGATGACATCATGGCCAAAGTCAGAAAAACAGACGCCTGAAACAAGCCCAACATAACCCGAGCCAATCATTGCAATTTTCATTAAAATAAACCTTTTCTGCCCCCTTCTTGCATAGATTGGCTGGATGAAACTGTCAATTTTTTAGAAACTATCGGATCTCGTTTTGACTAGGGACGTCCATAGCTGGCCCAGCCAGCCAAACGGACCAAGCCCCACATGATCCACCCCAAGATGGTGCAGGCCGCGATCATCCATATCCGGCTTTGGCGGCTGGCGTCTCGCAACATCGCCCGCAGGAATCCTCGATCGCAAATTGCCCTTGCAGGATCAGCTGCCGCATAACTTGCATCGTGGATTTCCCAGGCTGCTTCGCAAAAGAAAAAACTTGCCCAATGGGTGATCAGACGCCGCAGCGGTGCTGGAAACCACCACGGTCCTAAGCCATTTCCAAAAGATTGGCTCATAGGACGATCCCAAAAATCTGATCGCCAAATGCCACCGCCACATCTGCTGTCATTTGGGCTTGTTGCCCGTAAAAGGATAACAGCGACAAAAACAGCGGAGCCATGCGATTGACGGATACAGCCCCTGCCCAAGCTAATTCTGCGTCCACAACTTGGGCCTCGGACATCCCCGCAAGTGCGGCCCGAAACTGGGCGGGGAATTCACCCATTGCCGTCTTGGCAACCATATCAGCAGGCAAAATCTGCGCGCCGTAAAGTGCGCGGCAAAACTCGATCTTAGATAGGCTTGAACCGTTGCGGATTTGTTCAATCGTCAAGGGTTCTGGCGCGGGTTCTGGTTCTGGCGGCGTTTGAACGTGCCACGCTTCACCGTCCCACGCAGCAAATTCACCGTTCGCCAATTCAGGCGGGGCAACAGTGACGCATCCCGCAGGGATGAGCCAATTATCCGCGTCCATTGGGTCAGGATCGGCAACGGTGACGCCCACGAAAATGCCGTTATAATTCGTTTGATAAACGTCCATATTTCACCTCAGAATTTGATACAGGCCAAAAGGGCAACGTTGCGGGGTCTGGTTTCGCCCGCTGTTGTTGCTGATACCCGCGCATTTGGGCTGTTGCCGCTGTCAAAATTGATTGTTCTGTTGTCATTCGTGCCTGACGCCCGATTGCTGGTAATGAGCGCACCCGTGGTAAACGCGGCTGATGCTGCCATATTTGCCCCAGAAGCGCCGTCAAAGCTGCCCGTGATCCGCTGCATTTGGTCCAATTGCGCCGACCCAAAAGCCCGCGATAGATCAACTCCCCGCCCATCATCCCAACCGCGCCAAAACTCGCCGCGCAAATCAGGCAGGGCAAAGGTGGTCGATCCATCACCTGCTCCGAATGTGGTCCCAATGGCCGCAAAAAGCGCGGCATAGGTTGTGCGTGATACCAATGCGCCATTTGCCTTTAACCAACCCGCAGGGGCAGTATTCATGGCAAACATCGAAACCTGACCGGCAGGATCAACGCCCATCGCCACCCGCGCCGCAGCAGGGCTTGTGGCTTTATATGTGTAAACCTGACGCGATGGTGCGCGGTCCAGCTGTAGGGATTTGATGCGAATGGTGTAATTGACGGATGCGCCATTCGGGGTGACGATCGTGACCATTGCAAAAGCCGTAGAGATACCCGCTGCGGTCAGGGTGTTTGTATGGGTGAGCAAAGTTGGGAGCGTTGGCGCAGCCACTCCACTTGCCGTATACTGGATGGTTGTTGCCCCGGTCGCTTCTGTCGCCCCAACATCCGCGCGAACGCCGCAGCCAGTTGGTGGCTGTGGGCTGGTCATAATTTGGGCAGAAAATGACGTCGTGAAAATCTGACCCACCACGGCGGGTATTCTTGTGGCATGACCCTGATAAAGTGGGAAACTTGCTGTGGCGCTGGCCGTGCCCACCACCAGATAATCCACATAGGGGGTGCCATCTGCATCGATACCCGTCGCGGTCTTGGTCGCAGTGACGCCTGCGCCTGATGACGTCTGCAACCACCGTGTTGGGTTGCCAAAATCGTCTGCTTGGAGCGCAAAGTTGGCACTGGTGTCAGCGACCAGAAAGTGGTTGTTGGCAATCGCCGCAAGCGGATTGATCTGCGCAGCGGTCGCCGTGATGGCCAATGACGTCAGGCTACCACCCCCCAAAGGTGCCGCCCATGTGCCATCTGCGCGCAGAAAATTTGTGGTCCCACCACCCGAAGCGGGGGCCAAACCTTTTGTAAGGGAAGTGACCGCGGGTAAAATCTCGACCACTTGCCCCCCGGTCAAATCCTGCGGCGCGCCTGTTCCAAGTGCCGCGCGCCCCTTGATCGTGCCACTGGGAACGGGGGCCAGCTGTGAATTTCCCACAGCCTCATGCGATGCCAAAATGACATCGACCCCATTGCTGCGGACCTTTACTTGGCCTGTCGTGCTGTTCAACCAAATCATCCCATCCATTGGCATTGCAGGATCAACGGATTGCCCCCCCAATCGCAAAGCGGCCGGCAAGGTCACCTGTCCAGTTGCGCCCGCAATTGACACACCCGTGACAAAGGCCTCGCCATCGGCGCTGACCTTGATCGCGAAATCATCATTGCCCGCAGTGCCCATTTCAGCGCGCCCAGAAAACCCCGTTTGGAACAACACGCTTGCCGTATCAGTTCCATTGGCCTTATTTATTTTCATTTGATGACCGGCACCGTCATGATTGAACAGTGTCGCTTGGGACGATACCACCAACCGATTGGTTGCATCCGCCGTTGCTGAAATGCCCAATTGCCCGTAACTTTGCGGCCCATCCGCCGCAGAAACCCAATCAGACCCATCAAAACTGGCCAAAACAGATTCGCCCGCAACCCATGCCGTCCAACCCGCCATGGCAGAAAAAAACTGCCATGCGCCGTCTTCATAAAGTGCGATTTGGCGATCAAAGCCAGACCATTCACCTTGTGCGCCCAAAGGAACGATATAGCGGTCCCCTTGGGCAGGGGTGGCAGGCGGAACGGCGATATCCCGCGCAGTCACCGACAGTTGTACAATCACATCCAAAAGGCGCAACGCTTCATTATGGGTGACGTGTTTTTGGGCCTGCGCTGGCAAAATATAGGGCAAAGACAAGATTGTCGATCGATCGGGCATGGGGCAACCTCCGCAAAACGCTGTGAAGGTCACCCTATGGTTAAGGCGTTAAGGCGCTGCGATCACGGCGCGCGCTGCCCTTCAATCAAGGCGCTCGCCCCCTGATGATCGCGCCATGCAAGCCATGAAATAGCCCCAATGATCAATCCGCCGCCCATCAAAACATAAGCATCGACGGCCTCGCCAAACAGGCTTGCACCTAAAATACTCGCCCAAACAAGTTGTAAAAAAACAACGGGTTGCGTGACCGCCAAGGGCGCTGCGCGAAAGGCACGGGTCATGCAGTAATGCCCAAGGGTCGCCATCACCGCGACCGCCCCCAACCAAACGATCTGTACAGTCGTCACAGGCTGCCAAACCATCCAAGCCAAAGGTGCCAGCAAAATCACCACCACAATCGACATCATCGCCACAATGACCGAGGCCGAGATTTGCCCGCTAAGACGTTTGGCCAAAAGATAACTGCCACAAAAACAAACCGCAGCCCCGATTTGTGCAAAATGCCCCGTATTTAGGGTCTGCACGCCTGGGCGCAGCACAATCACAGCCCCCAACAGCGCAATCAACACCGCCACAATACGCCGCAGAGTCAGCGCCTCGCCCAACAAAAACGATCCTGCAAGCAACATCAAAACAGGGTTCAGATAACCAATTGCCGTGACCTGCGCGATGGGAATGCGCGCCATGGCATAAAACCACAAAACGACCGCGCCCGCGTGAAACACGCCGCGCCAAATCAAGGTCGGCAAGATC
>CAWUUC010000344.1:0-3569 GCA_963924905.1 uncultured Paracoccaceae bacterium | reverse complement strand
AGGTTGGATGTCGCCTGATGAATATCTGTTGATCGTGTCAGATGTTCGCGCCGCGATGGTGGCGCTGGATCAGGCCTTGGCGGGTCAGCATTATTTGGCCGTTGATGTCTCTGACGCGCGGGCGGTGTTTGACATCAGTGGCGCGGGCGAACAGGTTTTGGCCAAATTATCCCCCGTCGATTTTGACAAATTGGGCGCGACCGAGCTGCGCCGCACCCGCACCGCCCAAGTGGCGGCGGCCTTTTGGCAGACGGGCGCGGGCAATTATCGGCTGGTGTGCTTTAGGTCAGTGGCAAGTTATGTTATGGGACTATTGTCCCATTCCGCGATGTCCGGCAGCGCACTGAATTAATTTGCGCCTTGCGTAACCCATCTTTGGCCCCATATTGAGGGCAGACCTTAAAGGAGCATGATATGTCTTTCACCCTTCCTGACCTTCCCTATGCCCATGATGCGCTGGCCGCATTGGGCATGTCCAAAGAGACTTTGGAATACCATCACGACCTGCACCACAAAGCCTATGTCGATAACGGCAATAAGCTGATTGCGGGTACCGAATGGGAAACCAAATCGGTCGAAGAGATTGTTCGTGGCACCTATGCCGCAGGCGCAGTGGCGCAAAACGGGATCTTTAACAATGCCAGCCAACATTGGAACCATGCCCTGTTTTGGGAAGTGATGGGACCGGGCGAAGATAAGAAAATGCCGGGCGACTTGGAAAAGGCGCTGACCGAATCCTTTGGCTCGGTCGCCAAATTCAAAGAAGATTTCGCCGCCGCAGGCGCGGGGCAGTTCGGGTCTGGCTGGGCATGGTTGGTGCGCGACACAGACGGCGCATTGAAAGTGACCAAGACCGAAAACGGTGTGAACCCGTTGTGCTTTGGCCAAACTGCTTTGCTGGGCTGTGATGTATGGGAACATTCCTATTACATCGATTTTCGCAATAAACGCCCCGCCTATTTGACCAATTTCTTGGAAAAACTGGTCAATTGGGAAGCAGTTGCAGCCAAGCTGTGAAAATTCTGCGGGTAAGGTGCGTGCTTAGCACGCACCCTACTTTAACAAGATAGGGCATGGCGGGCCTTGGTTAGTTGAAAACGGCTTGCTCGAATTCCGCCACGCTGCCAACCAGCTTTACGAAATCCAACACGGATGGATCGGCGAACCCTTGGGCGACGATATGGTGCAAAAGTGCCAGCAAGGGCGCCCAATATCCGTTGATATTCAACAGATAAATTGGCTTTTTGTGCAGACCGATCTGCGCCCAAGTCAGAACTTCGAAAAATTCGTCTAAACTGCCTGCCCCGCCGGGCAAGACGGCGATGACATCTGAATTCATGAACATCACCTTTTTGCGCTCGTGCATATCTTCGGTGATAATGAATTGTGTCAGGTCGCGCTTGCCCACCTCCATTTTCAGCAAATGCACGGGGATCACGCCCAAAGTTTGCGCGCCTGCGGCGATGGCAGCCCGCGCTGTCACCCCCATCAATCCGACGTCCCCTGCGCCGTAAACAAGGCGCGCCCCGTTTTGGGCAAGGCTTTTGCCAAGGTCGCTTGCAGCCTGTGCATAAAGGGGATCATGGCCCATGCGTGCGCCGCAAAACACACAGACTGACAGTTGCGCGTCTGACATTGTTAAAAATCCCGAAAATGGTTGCCTTTTCGTGCAATATAGGGATTTTACAACAATTGTAAGAACAAGGGGTCGGGGATATGGCAGAGAATTCGCAATTGGGCACACCTGCAAAGGTGGGTGGGGGTATTTTGGTCGCTGTGATCGTGGCTGTGATCGCCTATTTCATGCAGCAACCTGACGATACTGCCCTGCGCGCCGAGGACCCTGCGCCCCAAACGGCCGCAGCGCCCCAATCTGCGGCAGACCCCCAATCTGCTGCAGATCCTGTCGCAGCAGAGACAGCTGCCGAACAGTCACCCGCCGAAAGATTTGCACCCACCCTAGAGGTTGTCCGCGTCGCACCCGATGGCAATGCAACCATTGCAGGTCAAGCAGAGGCGGGCGCGCGGGTTTCTTTGCGCGTGGACGGGACGGAAATCGCGGGTGCAGATGCGGATGGGGCGGGGGCCTATGCCAGCTTGTTTACTTTGCCACCCTCGGGCGACGCACGTATTTTGACGATCGCAGCCACAGGCAGCGACGGAGTCGAAGTTTTGGGCACTGATCAAGTTATCTTGGCCCCAACCGTTTTGGCCCTGAATGAGCCCGCGCCAGAACCCCAAACAACGACAGACGCCGCCGCTATCGCCAATATTGCAGACCCTGCCCCAGAAGCCCAAACAGCTGATACCCAGCCTATAGATGCACCGGTGTCTGATACGCAGTTGGCCGATGCACAGGCGCCTGACACGCAGACCGCGACAAACTTGGACACGCCCCCTGCGGCCATCAAAATCACCGACAGCGGGGTAGAGGTATTGCAATCTGCACCTGCCGAATTGGCGGATAATATCTTGATCAACTCGATCACCTATGCCGAGGGCGTGGTCTCGGTCGGCGGGTTGGGGGCGGGGGGACAACAAGTTCGCCTTTATGTGGATGGCACCGAAAGCGGTGGCACCGCCATCGCAGCAACCGGCACCTGGAGCGCGCAATTGTCCAATATCGCGCCCGGTGTCTATACCTTGCGCGCCGATCAATTGGACGCGGATGGCAAGGTCACTTCGCGGTATGAGACCCCCTTCAAGCGCGAGTCGTTTGAAACGCTGGCAGGCGAAACCCCAGCGCAACCGGCAACAGTGACCGTGCAACCCGGAATGACACTTTGGGCGATTGCAGAGCAGAACTTTGGCAAAGGCACCATGTATGTGCAGGTGTTTGAGGCCAATAAGTCCCTGATCCGCGATCCTGACTTGATTTACCCAGGACAGGTTTTTGCCATACCCAAAGCTGAATAGGGCGCGGGCATTTCGACACTGGCAATTTCGCGCGCACGGGCTTAGGTAAGGGCAACAAGAGGTGCCTCATGCGTAAGTCGTCCGCCACATCTGCCGATATCCCCCAACACACAGCCAATGGCTGGGATACAATCCGCCGCGTTGGCCCCTATCTGTGGCCAGCCGGTCAGCCTTGGGTCAAGCGCCGCGTCGTGGCGGCTATGGCGCTGTTGATTTTGGCCAAACTGGTCACTTTTACGACGCCTTATCTTTATAAATTGGCCGTGGACACCCTGGGCGGCAAAACGGTGGAACCTGCGATGGCCTTGGCATTGGGGGCGATTGGTCTGACGGTTGCTTATGGTATGGCGCGACTGGGTGGGGTTTTATTCGGCGAATTGCGCGATGCGGTTTTTGTGCGGGTGGGCCAACGCGCCTTGCGACAATTGGCGCTGGAAACATTTACCCATATTCACCGTCTGTCCTTGCGTTATCATATCACGCGCAAAACGGGCGGGCTGTCGCGCATCATTGAACGCGGTGTCAAGGGCGTCGATTTTCTGTTGCGATTCATGCTATTTTCGATCGGCCCTTTGATGATCGAATTGACCTTAGTCTCTTTGTTCTTTGCCGCTTATTTCGGTTGGCAATACATGGTGGTCGTGGTCGTGACG
>CAWUUC010000343.1:0-4708 GCA_963924905.1 uncultured Paracoccaceae bacterium | reverse complement strand
GTTCTGCCATCACCGCCGTGGTATGGGCGCGGTCCAGATCAGCGACAAAACGGCTTGCTTGATCCTTTAGCGATTCGGCCTCGGTCAAGGCAGATTTGACGACTTGGCGTTGTTCTATGATTTGATCTGACAGGCTGCGGGCGTGCAGCGCCAATTTTTCATTCGCGGCAAACAACTCTCGGCTTTTTTGCTCAAGCAGACGTTGTGCGGCCAATCTAGCGCGCCGTTCTTGGGCAAGTCGATCTGAAAAGTCCATAAATATGCGTCCGTTCTGGCCGTGATGCGGGCGAAGGTTCAGCGCCCAAGATTCGGGTTCAAATTGCCAGAACAAAGTGAACAGCAAATTAAGGGCGCCAGATCAATTTTCGATTTCCGCAAAACCCACGTTGCGCGTGACGTGTTGACAGTCGGCGCAACACCAGCAACAGCTATTCCAACAAATACAGGTATATCATGCGTGAATTGATCAAGACGAATGCCGCCCTTTTGTTCATCGGCATTGCCAGCTTTGTCTTAATGGGGGCGGGTCAGGCGGTTTATGGCCCTGCCCTGCCCGCCTTTTCGCGCAATTTTGATGTCGGCTTGGGGACGGCGGGGTTTTTGATCTCAGCGCATTGGATCGGCTGCGGCTTGGGTGTGGGGCTGATGTTTTGGCTGGGCGCACGCGCCACGCCGCGCCATGTGGTTTTGGCGATGGGATTGGGGTCAGTTCTGATCGCACTTAGCTTAAACTTTGCAATGGTCTTGGCGGGGGCGGTGCTGTTTGGCGCAGGCTATGGCGCGGCCACGGTCGTCTTTAATGGGCGGGTGTTGCGTGTGTTTGGCGCGCGTGGAACGGCGATGCTGTCCTTGATGAACGCCTGTTTTGGCATCGGCGCAATTGCCGCCCCGCTGATTTTTGTGGCATTCAACAACGCGCCCGCGCCGACATTCGCGGTTTTTGCCGTATGCGCCGCCGTGATCTGGGCGGCGGGAAAAATTCAGGCCGAGGGGGTGCAACAGGCGCAAACCCAAGCGCCGTTTCAACTTGATATGCCCATCTTGGCCTTTCACGCGCTGGCCATCGGCACAGAGGCCAGTTTGATCTGTCTTGGCCCTGCCGCCCTTTTGGCCGCTGGCGCAACCGAGGTCTGGGCCGCCCAATTGCTGTCGATCTTTTTTGTCGGATTTTTGTCTGCGCGCCTGTTGTTGGTTTTTGTGGCGCATCTTTTGGCACCATTCACCCTTGCGACCTTGGCCATCAGCGGCGCCGGGATTGCGAGTTTGGGGGCGGCGAGGTTCCCGCCCGATGTATTCTTTGTGATCATGGGGTTTTGCGCGGGGGCGTTTTTTCCCACGATCTATGTTGCTGCCACCCAAAAAATGGGCGGCAGCGCGCGCGTGTCACCCACCATCATCGCAGCCGGGCTGGTTGGTGGAATTTTAATGCCCCTCATCCTGTCACCCTTGATGACCCATTTGGGCGAGCGGGGGTTTTTCTGGGTCTTTGCCGCACTTTTGGGCATGATGACGGTGATTGCGGTGTTATTTCGCAAGCGGTTCAACGTCTAATCGCACACGCCCATTTTGGGTAATCTGCCAAACATCTAGATCGTCAATCAACACAGCCGTCAGCGGCCCGCCATAGGCAGCAGAGCTGTCGATATTCAACCGATTGCCGTAATGGGTGGGTTGATCCAGCGCCGTATGACCATGCACGATCAAGGCACCATGATCGCGCGGATCTTCCAAAAACCCTTGGCGGATCCACAGCAAATCATCCTCAATCTGATCGGCCAAGTCGATGCCCGGCCTGATCCCCGCATGCACAAAGATGGCCTGACCGCGCTGCACCAAGGTGGGTCTGCTTTGCAAAAAGGCGCGGTGGGTCGCGGGCACGGCGGCCACCGCCTCGGCGTGAACGGGCGCGATCGGGCGATCAGAGGCCGCGCGCACCCCATAAGAGGCCAGCGTTGCCCCGCCCCCAATGCGCGGGTGCAAATAGGACAGTTCCGCGCGCAAACCGGCGTCTTGATGGCTGGGATCATCTAGAAATGCCGCAAACATTCGGTCATGATTGCCCTTTAGAACAACCCAATCCTGCCCCGCTGCCACACCTGTCATCAAATAATCAATGACGCCCGCACTGTCAGGACCGCGATCGACCAAATCCCCAACATGCAAAATCGGCGCAGACCCATTTTCGGCCATATCGCGGGCAATCCAATCATGCACGCCGTGCAACAGGTCTAAATGCCCGTGAATATCGCCGATTGCATAGGTTTTCATCATCGCCTCTTGGTTTGGCCCAAAGGTTTCCCCTTGGGCCAGAAATGCTAGGCCACGTCGAATTGCAAGGCCTTGACGGATTGGAACATACCCGTCGATTCTAACGTGTCGATGACCTTTGGATCAATCGCCTGATCTAGATACAAGATCGCAATTGCATCTTGGCCCACGCCCGAACGACCAAGGGTAAAGTTGGCGATGTTGACGCCGTTTTTACCCATCGTCATGCCCAACAGACCGATGATGCCAGGGACATCCTCGTTTGTTGTATACAGCATATGTTCACCGATTTCGGCGTCGATATTGATACCCTTGATCTGGATAAAGCGCGGTTTTCCATCGGAAAAACAGGTTCCCGCGACCGACCGTTCGCGCGTATCCGTCACCATCGTCACCTTGATATAGGCGTCAAAAGTGCCAGATTTATCTTGACGCGTGGTCGAGATTTGAATGCCGCGCTCCTTGGCGACAATCGGGGCAGACACCAGATTAACATCAGGGTTTTGGGTTTTCAAAACACCCGCAATCACCGCCGAATTCAGCGCGGCCACGTTCATTTCAGATACAACACCATCATAAAGAATGTTGATCGCCTTAATCGGTTCATCCGTCATTTGGCCGATAAAGGCCCCCAGATGCGCGGCCAGTTTGATCCACGGCCCCATAATCGCAGCCTCTTCTGCTGTGACGTTTGGCATATTCAGCGCGTTGGACACCGCACCCGTCAACAGATAATCCGACATCTGTTCAGCCACTTGCAGCGCCACGTTTTCTTGCGCCTCACTGGTCGATGCGCCCAAATGCGGGGTGCAAACGACATTGGGCAGGTTGAACAGGGGATTTTCGGTCGCAGGTTCCACCTCAAACACATCCAAGGCGGCGGCGGCCACATGGCCTGATTTCAGCGCCTCCGCCAAGGCGGCTTCATCAATCAAACCGCCACGGGCGCAGTTGATGATCCGCACACCCTTTTTGGTTTTTGCAATGTTTTCCGCCGACAGGATATTACGGGTCTTGTCGGTCAACGGCACGTGCAACGTGATAAAATCAGCGCGAGCCAGAAGATCGTCCAGCTCTACCTTGGTCACACCCATCGATTTTGCGCGTTCTTCCGACAAAAAGGGATCATAGGCAACAACCTTCATTTTCAGGCCCACGGCGCGGTCGCACACGATCCCACCGATATTGCCTGCACCAATCACGCCAAGGGTTTTGTTAAACACTTCAACCCCCATAAAGCGCGACTTTTCCCATTTGCCGGCATGGGTCGATGCATTGGCCTCAGGCAATTGGCGGGCGGCGGCGAACATCATCGCGATGGCGTGTTCCGCCGTTGTGATCGAATTGCCAAAGGGCGTGTTCATCACGATCACACCCTTTTTGGACGCGGCTGGAATATCAACGTTATCGACGCCGATCCCCGCGCGACCAATCACCTTCAGGCGGGTGGCCGCGGCCAACAGCTTTTCTGTGGCCTTGGTGGCCGAACGAATGGCAAGACCGTCATATTGGTCAATAATGGCGGCAAGCGCCTCTTTGTCTTTGCCGATTTTTGGCAAGTAGTCGACATCAACGCCGCGGTCGCGAAAGATTTGAACGGCGGTTTCGGAAAGCTCATCAGATACAAGAACACGAGGTGCCATGTGAAACTCCTAAAATGGGGGGTAAGGTGCGTTGAACGCACCGTTAATCAGGCTTGCGCGGCGATTTCGGCGGCAAAGGCATGGGCGATCCATGGCATCAACGCTTTGACGTCGGATGTTTCCACCGTTGATCCGCACCAAATCCGCAGACCCGCAGGCGCATCGCGATAAGCGCCTATATCAAAGGCAACGCCTGCCTTTTCCAACCGCTTGGCCACGGCCTTGGCAAAGGCTTCGCCGTCTTTGATCCGCGCATCATGAAACTTCAAACATACGCTGGTGGTTGAGGCAATTTCGGCCGTTTCGGCCAGATTTTGCAGCCATGGGTTGGCCGCGCAAAAATCCCAAACGGTTTGTGCATTGGCCGTGGCGCGCGTCACCAAACCTTGCAATCCACCCACGGTTTGCGCCCATTTCAGCGCAACCAAATAATCCTCAACGGCCAGCATCGAAGGGGTGTTGATGGTTTCACCAACAAAAATGCCTTCAATCAGCTTGCCCTTGCTGGTCATGCGGAAAATCTTGGGCAAGGGCCATGCGGGGGTATAGGTTTCCAGACGTTCCACCGCGCGCGGCGACAAGATGATCACCCCATGCGCGCCCTCACCGCCCAGGACCTTTTGCCAAGAAAATGTGGTGACGTCCAATTTATCCCACGGCAATTCCATCGCAAAGGCGGCACTTGTCGCATCGCAAATCGTCAGCCCTGCGCGGGTGTCAGGGATCGCATCCCCATTCGGCAAACGACAACCGCTGGTCGTGCCGTTCCATGTAAAGACCACATCCGAATCAAAATC
>CAWUUC010000342.1:0-4563 GCA_963924905.1 uncultured Paracoccaceae bacterium | reverse complement strand
TAGCCTTCGTGCGGCTTCGCTGGGCGCTTCTGAGTGTAAAGAATGATCAGCAGTTCAGCGTAATTCTCAGGATCGCGCATTGATGCTCTTGGAGCCGATATGTGTGTGGCTAGCGTGTGTGGTAAACGTGTGTGGTAGGTTACACCTAAGTCATTGTAATTTAACGATTTATAGGTAATGGCGGAGCGAGAGGGATTCGAACCCTCGAGACGGTTCCCCGCCTACACACTTTCCAGGCGTGCGCCTTCGACCACTCGGCCACCGCTCCGTTAGCGGGTGTTTAGCCGTATTATGTCATTGGGTGCAAGGGGGAAAACGGGGGGTGGCTTCTAGGACGGATCAATACACTTTTCTGCAAGATGGGACGGGTGTTTTGGACGGAATATATGTCGCGATTGGTGCACCCTCTTTGAAAGGGTTGGCGTTAACAGGGCCGCGCTTGATTTTGCCCCAGCCCTGCTTTGGGGCTGGTTGCCCTATCTGTCTTTGTTCCAATGAAAGATTGATTTGACAACTTTGGTTTGGATATGCTGATCCAGAAACTGCACAATAGGTGACATGACAAACAATCTCTTCTGCCCCTTGTGGGCAGACCAAAAGATTGATCTGAATGACGGCCGTTTGGGGCGTGACGGCATTTTCGATCAGCCAAGTCCCTGATGTGGGCTTTGGCGTAACGGCCTTTAGGCAGCAGAGTGATTTCAATGCCGCAGGATTTCAGATTTGCGCGACCTTGGGCGGCCTGCAAACCCCGATGACCCTGTTTTAGTCCAACAAATGCAGATAAACCCGCCTATTCTGGCGGCCTTTTTTCTCAATCTTGCCAATCTCTACACTGCCAATCTCTGCCGTTCGCAACACATGGGTTCCGCCACAGGGTTGCAAGTCAACTTGGGTTGCATCTGCACCGATACGCACCAGCCGTACGCGCCCCTGCCCCATCGGCGGACGCACGGACATGGTTTTGATCAACGCCGGGTTCGCATCCAATTCTGCATCCGTGATCCAGCTTTCGCTCACAGGCAGATCGCGTGCGATCATCAAATTAAGCGCATTGTTGAGCGCGGCGACATCGCTCGGTGCCTCTGGCATATCAAAATCCAGCCGACCACGGCCAACAGAGATTTGTCCGCCCGTGACAGGGATCGGGATCACCACTGACAAAAGATGCAACGCCGTGTGCATCCGCATCAGATCATAGCGCCGCGGCCAGTCCAAATATTGCATCACTTGCGTGCCAATTTTGGGCGGCTGTTTGGCTTCGGCTGCAACCAATGCAATCGCACCTTGCTCTGCCTTAATCGCCGTGGCGATGGGCAATTGCCCCCCATCCCAAGTGAGATGCCCAGCATCCCCCGGTTGCCCCCCAGAAGTGGCGTAAAAGATGCTTTGGTCCAAAACAATGCCACCTTCGGGCGTATGGGCGATGACGGTTGCGGGGGCCTCGCGCAGATAGGCATCTTGTCGAAACAGCAATTCGGTGATCATTTTGATGGTGCTCCAGGGATCGCCTGCAAAAGGGCGACAATTTGATCTGCATTGCGCAAGGTAACATCATTTTGTGCAAAGGGAATTTCGATACCCTCTTCGGCAAAGCGGCGCAAGATTTCGTGGTTCACCTCGCTGCGGACGGCCGTGATCTGATTGATATCGCGCAAGATAATCCGCATTTCAAAATTAATCGCATCCGCCCCAAACCCCATCAGGGCAACGATTGGGGGTGGGTTCATCACGGCAAGGGGCTGGGCCTCGGCGATGTCGCGCAAAACCTGCTCAACCTTGCGAGAATCGCTGCCAAAGGCCACGCCCACATTCACAATCAACCGCCCCGTCAAGTTAAAGCGCGTATAATTGGTCACCAGCCCCGAAATCAGATCAGAATTTGGCACGATCACATCGCTGCGATCAAAGGTTTGAATGCGCGTGGAGCGCACCGAGATTGATTTAACAATCCCTTGGGTCTGGCCGACTTCGATCCAATCGCCTTCTGAGACGGGGCGCTCAATCAGCAAGATGATACCAGAAACGAAATTTGACACCACCGCTTGCAGACCAAAACCGATGCCCACCGACAAGGCACCTGCCACAATCGCAAGTCCCGACAAATCAATTCCAGCCGCATTGACCGCAATCAAGCCTGCCAGAAAGATCCCGACATAGCCCACACCTGACACGGTTGCCGTTTGCGCGCCGTGATCCAGCCCTGTGCGCGGCAAAATCGTGCTGCGCAACGCCCCTTGCAAAACCCGTGTCAGCCCATAGCCAAGGGCAAAAACGGCCGCAAAGAACAAAAAGTCCGTTGGGGAAATACGGGTGGTGCCCAATTGAAACCCATCGCGAAACCGTGTCCAAATTTCAGTCAAATCCGCAAAGCGTGCGCCCCAAATCAGCGCAAACAACGGGATGGATGCGACGACGACCACAAAATTGGCCAAGACGGGGATCAGCGTGTCATTGGCCTCACCATGGGTGCGGGTGATCATCGCGTAAATATCGCCCAACAAATGCTGCAAAATCAGCAAAACCGCGATCAACCCAAGGCTTAGGACCGCCGGATAGATCAGCGCCCCCGCCCCCGCCACATACCCAATCGCCGCCACCACTGGCCCAAAAAGACCAATAAAAATCAGACCTCGCGCCACCAGCGACAGTAATGATTTGCCAAAATTAGGGGTTTCTCCCTCGCGCAATTGGGCCACGCCCAGATTGCGCGACAACAAATGCCCCATGCGAACCAACAAAAGCCCCGTGATCAACAGACCCGGAAAACTGACAACCGCCGTTGTTCCTTCGGAATAATCTTGCGCGTTCATCGCGGCAAAGCGCAATTCCTCCACGCCCAACATCAGGCCCAATAGCACCGTCAAAACCCGCGCCTCTGCGCGCCCTTCGGTGCCCAAATTCAATGGCCCTGCCAAAGAACCGCGCGGAAAAATACGCCCCGCCATCCAAGCCGCTGCAATCAAAGGAAAAGCGATTGCAGGCAAAGAGTCCAAAATGCGCGACCCAAATTCGCCCGTCATGCCCACCATTTGCAAGGCGAATGTCAACAGCGCCACGCCCAAAATTGGAAACACCACCTCGCCCAAACTGGCGATCAGGGCCACGATGCGTTGAACCCCAGCAGAGCCTTTTTCGCGAAGTCGCATGGCCAAATTCTGCACCCAAGCGCGGGCATAAATGGTCAGACCCAACCCAAGGGCCAAAA
Organism: uncultured Paracoccaceae bacterium; assembly: GCA_963924905.1. GTDB lineage: Bacteria > Pseudomonadota > Alphaproteobacteria > Rhodobacterales > Rhodobacteraceae > Cypionkella. Next base: position 1,355 of record CAWUUC010000342.1, on the reverse strand, counting down.
CCAAAATGATCAGCGGCAGATTGCCCCACAGGGCGCTGCGCCGATCAGGCGCTGCCCAATTTTCGGCAATTTCGTCCCAGAGGCGCACGCCCGTATCGGTCAGACCAATCACCCCTTCGGGCCAATTGGTCGGGTTGATTGGCGCGGGCCAAAGGGTCAAAAGCTGTGCCGCTTGGCGGTCGCGCAGGGTGCGGTCCACCTCGCCAATCAGACCATCTGCGCGTTGATAGGCCTCTTCTGCGGCAATCCCTGGGGCTTGCAAACGGACCAATTGATCGGCCAAGTCAACGCGCCGCTTTGCCAAATCTTCTGGTTCGGGGGCACCATCTGTGGGGGGCGCGCCAAGGGCTGCAATCTGCGCCCTAAGGGTGACAATCCGCGCGGCATTGGCATTTTGTGCGCCCAAAAAGGCGGCGCGCCAATCAACCAATTGACGGCGCAATTGTTCAAGGGCGGCCTCACTCGTCGCAGTGTTCAAAATGGCGATTTCAGCGCGATTTGCACTGTTTTCCCAAACGCGATAATCCAGTGCGGCAGGCTGGCTGGCGGTGTCTTGCGCGGCTGTCTCCGTGGTCACCTCCGCCGGACGCGCAATCAACGCGCCAAGGGGGTCAACCAAAGATTGGGCTGCGGCGGGCGGCGCAAAGATTTGGCAAACCACGCCCAAGCCGACCAGAAATCCCCAAATCAGCGGGCGCCGCATGGTCATGCGTCTTCAAACACCGTCGGCACCGCATGAGGGGCGCGGTCCAACCAAGACGGGACTGGCAAACCCTTTTCCTTCAAAAAGGCAGGATTATAAAGCTTTGATTGATACCGATTGCCATAATCACATAGGATCGTCACGATGGTTTTGCCTGGCCCCATATCGCGTGCCATCCGCATGGCCCCCGCTATATTGATGCCCGATGACCCACCCAAACAGATCCCCTCGTCCTCCAGCATCTCAAACACCAAAGGCAAGGCTTCGGCATCAGGGATGCGGTAGCTGAAATCAGGGGTAAACCCCTCCAGATTTGCAGTAATCCGCCCTTGCCCGATGCCTTCGGTGATCGACGACCCAGGGGCGTCAAAAACCCCGGTCGTATAATAGGAATAAAGCGCGGCCCCGTCGGGATCTGCCAAACCAATCTTAACCCCTTTGGGCTGCAAAGCCATGCCCACCCCAGCCATCGTCCCACCCGATCCAACAGCGCAAATGAACCCATCCACTTTGCCACCCGTCTGATCCCAAATCTCTGGGCCAGTGGTTTCGATATGGGCGGTGCGGTTGGCCAGATTGTCGAACTGATTGGCCCAGATCGCCCCATTGGGTTCGGTGCGCGCCAACGCCTCGGCCAAGCGGCCAGAATAGC
>CAWUUC010000341.1:0-4511 GCA_963924905.1 uncultured Paracoccaceae bacterium | reverse complement strand
AAAATTATGACCTTAAGAATACAATTATTATTCTTAAGTTTAAAAATTTTTGAAAATAATCCCTATGACTGACGATCTGGCCAAGCCTAGGATCCAACGATTGCGCGCACCATCGGAACCACCTGCTCGCCATAGAGTCGGATACAGTCCAACAGCTTTTCATGGGCCACAGGCCCGTTGGCATACTTCAAATCAAACCTTTGAATTTTCAAATCTTGAATCGTGCTTGCGATTTTGCGTGCAACGGTTTCAGGACTGCCCACATAAAGAGAACCATTTTGCACTTCGTCCAAATAGCGCTGTTTGGTTGTGGGCGGCCAGCCGCGTTCGCGCCCGATGCGGCCAAACATCTCATGATAGGCGGGCCACAGCGTTTCGATAGCCTCTTCATCCGTGGCGGCGACAAATCCAGGGGAATGAATTCCAATAGGGCGAATGGGGCGTTCCAGTTGCGCGCAGGCGCGATGGTAAAGATCGATATAAGGCAGAAAACGCCGTGGATCGCCGCCAATGATGGCCAGCATCAGTTGCAGATCTTGGCGCACGACCCGCACGACCGATTCAGGGCTGCCCCCAACCCCAACCCAGGTGGTCAGCCCTTGGGGCCCCAAGGGCGGATAGACCACCTGCCCCGCTAAGGGGGGACGGATTTGGCCAGACCAAGTAACCGATTTTTCGCGCACAAGTTTGGCAAAGATTTCTAACTTTTCTTCGAACAAGATTTCATAGTTTTGTAGATCATGACCAAATAAAGCATAACTTTCAGTGAATGATCCACGCCCCAGGATCACCTCTGCCCGCCCGTTCGAGACAGCGTTCAACGTCGAAAATCGCTGAAAAACACGGATCGGATCATCGGACGACAATACTGTAACGGCCGTTCCCAAACGGATCTTGTTCGTTTGCCCCGCAATTGCAGCCAAAAGAATTTCTGGGGCCGAAATAGCAAAGTCCGACCGATGATGTTCGCCCAGACCAATGAAATTGATGCCAACTTGATCGGCCAAAACCGCCTCCGCCACGACATTGCGAAGCACCTGATCCATAGTCAGATCCTGACCCGCCACATTTTTTGTGACATCGCCAAAAGTATCAAGTCCCAATTCAATGTGCATAGCTATCTCCTTATTCGATCAAAATATTGGCCATCAGGCCAAACTCATGCCCGCCTTTTGATCCGTCACATCCCCGCCGCGCGGCGGATCAGGTTAAGCCCTGTAAGCACCAACAGAATTTGGGTCCAGCGGCGAAACTTTTGCTGATCCAAACGGTCTTGAACGGAATAACCAATCGCCTGACCTATCAACGCCGGCACAGCCAATAGGGCGGAAAAGCCAAGCGCGGTCGATGTCAACAACCCAGATTGAACGTGCGCACCAAGTAGGACAATCGCGCCGATCAAAAACACAACGCCCTGCACTTGGACTGTCTCTCGCTTTTGTGCGCCAATCGACAGCAAATAAACAATCAGTGGCGGCCCCCATATGCCCGAAACCCCACCATAGAGCCCCCCAATGATCCCAAAAATCCACTCTGCACGATTGCGATGCTGCAATTGCAGCGCCATTTTGCGGCCAGACAATTGCGCCATCGCGAAAAGGGTAATCGGCACACCCAACAGCCACAAAAACAAATCATGCGGGATGGCCCAAAAGAACTGAGCCGAGATGGGAATAAAAATTAAGGTTGCCGTCAAAATTCGCCAATATGTTTTGGTCGCGACGACAGCAGGGGCGACGCCATGACGAAACGCCTGCGAGATATTGGAAAACAGGGTGGGCAATACCATCCCCGCCAAAGCCATTTCTGGGGATAAAAAGCTGGAAAAAGCCGAAATCATAATCAAGGGCATGGCAAAACCCACGGCCCCTTTTACAAACCCCGCGAACAAGGTGACAGCCAATGCGGCAATCAGCGCATTTTGACCAACTTCGGCAATGATACTATTCATATGACATCCTTTTGGGGCAACTTATGCCGTGGCGCTGAATGGGTGAAGTCGAAATCGAACGCGACATTTTAGAACAAATATACTTATTAATACGAAATCTTATTGCGCTGCAGATGCAAACAGGTTAGCGATTTTGCACCTGCAGAATCGAAAGGTCGCCCCATGTCGCTTGATGGTCATATTTCCACCGTTTTGATGTCAAATCTGATTGCCCGAAGCGCACTATGCCTTCCCGAGGTGGATCGACTGTTTGATCAGGCCCGTGAAAATCTGCGTGATCGCGCGACTGTTTCGGGCAAAATCGACTCGGTTCAATTAGAGCATCACCAATTTGCTGCCCACGCTTTGTCATGGCTTGCGACCTATCGCCAATCCTTGACCCAAATGCAGGCTTGGGCCGAAACTTTGACTGAAAAGGATCAGTTTGGTGAATTAGAGGGGCTGATTCACCAAATCGGGTTTGGGGAATATCTGGCACAGATTTACGGCGGCATCGCAATGAGCCAAGGCGAGGTGGCGCGCCTGTCCGACCTGTGGGTCACCGCAACACCCAGCGTCGAGGCCGCAGAATTGATCGCGCAAGGCAACACCGATGCGGCGCGTATGCGCCTTGTAGAATTGATGCAATCGACCCAATCAAGCGGCACATTTGGCGCAACCGCGTTAGATGACGAACTGGAAATGATCCGTGATCAATTTCGCCGCTTTGCCGAGGACGAGGTGATCCCCTTTGCCCATGACTGGCATTTGCGCGACGAACTGATCCCGATGCAAATCATCGAAAAGCTGGCCGAAATGGGGGTTTTCGGGCTTACAATACCTGAAGAGTTCGGTGGCTTTGGGATGTCAAAAACGTCGATGGTTGTCGTCTCTGAAGAATTGTCACGCGGCTATATCGGGGTCGGATCGCTGGCGACCCGCACCGAAATTGCGGCAGAATTGATCCTGTGTGGCGGGACAGAGACGCAAAAAGCCCATTGGTTGCCGAAACTGGCCAGCGGGGAAATTCTGCCCACCGCTGTTTTCACCGAACCCAACACGGGGTCTGATCTGGGGTCTTTGCGGACGCGCGCCGTCCAAGGTGATGATGGCTGGACCATCACGGGCAACAAAACATGGATCACCCATGCAGCGCGCACCCAAGTCATGACCCTTTTGGCGCGCACTGATCCCAATACGACTGACTACCGTGGCCTTTCTATGTTTTTAGCAGAAAAAACCCCGGGCACAGACGCCGATCCATTCCCGACCCCTGGGATGACTGGCGGCGAGATAGAGGTTTTGGGCTATCGCGGGATGAAGGAATATGAACTGGCCTTTGACGGGTTCAAAGTGGCCGCAGACAACCTGCTGGGCGGGGTGACGGGCCAAGGGTTCAAGCAACTGATGCAAACTTTTGAATCTGCGCGCATTCAAACTGCTGCCCGCGCCGTTGGCGTGGCGCAATCTGCATTGGAAATCGGTATGGATTATGCGCAGACGCGCAAGCAGTTCGGCAAACCTTTGATCGCTTTTCCGCGTGTCGCGGGCAAATTGGCGATGATGGCCGTTGAGATCATGATCGCCCGCCAACTGACGTATTTTTCCGCTTGGCAAAAGGATCATGGGCACCGCTGCGACCTAGAGGCGGGGATGGCCAAACTGCTGGGCGCCCGCGTCGCATGGGCTGCGGCTGACAACAGCTTGCAAATCCATGGTGGAAATGGATTTGCGTTGGAATACAAAATCTCGCGCATCTTATGCGATGCACGGATATTGAATATTTTTGAAGGCGCTGCAGAAATTCAAGCGCAGGTCATTGCCCGACGTTTACTGGATTAGATTTCACCCCTAGATGAATTTCTATATATGATTTGCAATCTTAGGGCGAATCATCGATGCGCGAAACAGTGGTGCTAACGGGTATATCTGGCTTTATTGCCAAACATATCGCAATAAAATTGCTAAATGCGGGCTATGTCGTGCGCGGGAGTTTGCGTGATTTGGCCCGCGCTGATGAAGTGCGTCGCGCCCTCGCCCCACAAGCTGATCTGACGCATCTTTCGTTTGTCCAATTGGATTTGACCAAAAATGATAATTGGGTTGAGGCGATGGAGGGTGCAACTGCTCTGATACATACAGCATCCCCCTTTCCAATCGCTCCTCCCAAGCATGACGATGAACTGATTTTACCCGCTGTGGAGGGAACATTACGCGCTGTTACGGCGGCATACGCAGCGGGGATACGACGGGCGATTGTGACATCGTCCACCGTTGCTTTGACAGACCCATTTCATCGCGGGGCAATGGATGAAACCACGTGGTGCGACCCGAATGTCGCGGGGACTTCGGCCTACGCCAAATCCAAAACGCTGGCCGAACGCGCGGCTTGGGATTTTGCGGGGCAAAAAGGAATGGGATTGACCACCATTAACCCTGGCTTTGTTTTGGGGCCGCCCTTGGATGGGCATTATGGCAGTTCAATATCAGTCGTCGCGCGCTTGCTGCGTGGGAAAAATCCGCTGTTACCAAATATCGGCTTTGCAGTTGTCGATGTGCGCGACGTGGCCGAGGCACATCT
>CAWUUC010000340.1:0-2612 GCA_963924905.1 uncultured Paracoccaceae bacterium | reverse complement strand
CACCCCGCAAGGGCCACAGGTTTTGCACCCCAAAGTGACGGTTCTGGCACTGGGTGGGGCGTCTTGGGCGCGGTTGGGCGCGGACGGGGCTTGGGTGCCATGGCTGGCTGAAAAGGGCGTCACAATCTCCCCTTGGCAACCTGCCAATATGGGGTTTGGCGTGGATTGGACACCGCATATGCAACGCCATTTTGGGGCGGCAATCAAAGGGGCGGCCTTGATCGTGGGTGATCTGCGCGAAAGGGGCGAGTTCGTGATTTCTGCGCGCGGCATAGAAGGGGGCGGCGTTTACAGTGTCAGCCGTGCCTTACGGGATGGCGCGTCCCTGGTCGTTGATTTGATGGCAGATGTCAGCACAGATGAGATCATCACGCGTCTGGCCCGCATCAAACCCGCCGAAACACAAGTCAACCGTTTGCGCAAATTAGGCCTTTCGCCCGCCGCCATTGGCCTGATCATGGAATTTGGACGCGGCATGGATCCTATTTCCGCCATCAAATCATTGCCCATCACTGTAACAGGACCGCGCCCCATAGACGAGGCGATTTCGGTCGCAGGCGGCATATCTGCGGATGCCTTGACGGATCATTTGCAATTGCGCGCCCTGCCCCGCGTCTTTGCCTGTGGCGAGATGCTGGATTGGGAGGCCCCGACAGGCGGATATTTGCTGACCGCTGTTTGGGCCACAGGTTGGGCCGCTGGTCGGGCAGCGGCACAGGCATAGCTGGGGCAAAATCTTACCCCAGCCGAACGCCATTAGTGTTTCTTCATATGGCTCGCATCATGCCCCATCGCAGCATCTGCCTTGCGGGCATTGTCGACGGGCACCTCGACCTCAACCACGCCCGCCTTTTCAAAGGTCAGCGTCAGCTTGATGATATCGCCATTTTTAAGCGCGGCTTTTAGACCCATCAGCATCACATGATCACCACCACGCGCCAGTGCGTGTTCGCCATTGGCAGGGATCACAAAACCATCACGCACTTCGCGCATTTGCATCACACCATCTGCGCCCGCGATATGCGTGTGAAGCTGCACCAATTCGGCCGCGTCAGAGGCCACCAAAATCAGCCGATCATCTTCGATTTGGTGATTGTCTACGATAAAGAAGATTGCACCTGATCCCCCCACGCCACCATTGGAGCGGGCATAGGCATCATTGATGTGAACCCCATCATGGGCAAAGGCAGGCAAAGCAACCAAGGCAACCAAGGTTGCCAGTAAAGTTTGGAAACGTGTCATTTTATATCCTTATTTGATGTTGAACTTTTTAATTCACATCAAATACGGCGGCCCCCTTGCTTGGGGCGGCAATGACATTTGGGTTGGAACAGGCAGCAGATATATCGGACGCAAGACGACTATGCGATAACTCGATCGTTGCGGCAGTGTCTGGATCGGTTGGATGATTTGGGCCGCAACCGCCGCCACACAATCTGGGCAAGGATGGGTAAAAGGCAGTTTATTGCCTTGGGCATCCAAGGTGATCGTCGCATCGCCGCCATCAGCGCAAATCGTGATCGTTGTCCGATTACGATCATACTGTCGCGCCACAGCCATCGTCACCGAAGTGGCGATCAGCACAAGCGACAGGATCAGTCCTGAAATTGGGCGCAACAGGGTCATCAGGCGGCCATATCACGACATATTCGGCAAGGCAAAGGTGTCAGTTCGTCGCGACATCTTATCAGTAATACAAACGAGAAAAAGCCCCACTTGCGCTGCAAGCAGGGCCTTTGGAAATCGAATCTCCAAATTAGGCTGTAACAGCTTTCGAGATCTCTTTTTTGATCTTCAGCGCTTCAACCGACAATTCGGCATCCTTGGCTTTCGCCATGAACGCGTCCAAACCACCACGGTGATCGACAGTGCGCAAGGCAGCCGCCGAAATACGCAAGCTGAAAGAGCGCCCCAACACCTCAGAGATCAGGGTGACCTGATTCAGGTTGGGCAAAAAGCGGCGGCGGGTTTTGTTGTTAGCATGGCTGACATTGTTGCCAGACATTGGGCCCTTGCCAGTAAGTTCACAGACGCGCGACATTGCGTGTTCCTTGTATTCAAAAGACAGATTGACCCACAGGCGGGCCAACAAATGCGATTTGGGGCAGATACTGGCAAAGTTGGGCCGCGTCAAGCGATTCACCACAATTGACCGCGTGATTTCGCGCTATTTTCGTCCCAGCGCCGTCAGAACTTCAGCGGCGGCGATTTCGGGGCGCAGCGTGCCCTTGGCCACGGCATCCCCCAAACGATCCACCAAACCCAAAACCGGCTCACGCGTCAATGTGGCCAACAAAGATTGCCGTAATTCCTCAATAAACCAATGCTTTGCCTGCGCGGCACGCAGATGTGCCCAGTGCCCATTTTGGCGCCGCCATTCCGCAAGATCGCACATATCTTGCCATGCCGTCGCAAGGCCCGCGTCCTCTAGGGCCGAAATTGTCATCGCTTTGGGAAAGTCTTTTGGGTCTTGGGGGCGACGACGCAACAGATGCAGCGCACCAGAATAATCGGAACAGGTCCGCAGTGCAGCAGCTTTTAGATCGCCATCCGCCTTATTGACCAGAATCAGGTCGGCCATTTCCATGATGCCGCGTTTGACGCCTTGCAAT
>CAWUUC010000339.1:0-3798 GCA_963924905.1 uncultured Paracoccaceae bacterium | reverse complement strand
GTGTCATGCACCATTTTGGCGTGATCCACGGCCAACAGGGATATTGGGATAAATCGGCGCGGACCAAGTCGCAATCCGCCGTGCAATCCTTCGGTGATCAGATGCACTTCGCTGTCGCCACCCAGACCCGTTGTGCGCATGGCCACCGCCTCAACCATCGTGCGAAATCCACCAACGCGGGCGCCTTCGGGGTCAATTTCGGGCAGACCATCTTTCAAAAGCGCTATATCCGTCGTAGTGCCCCCAATATCTGAGACCAGCGCATCCTTGGCACCCGTCAGCCAACGTGCGCCCACGATGCTGGCCGCTGGGCCAGATAGAATCGTCTCTATGGGGCGTTCGCGCACCATCGCGGCAGAAATCAGCGCGCCGTCCCCGCGCACAACCATTAAGGGCGCCGTTATACCCAGACTGGCAAGATGGCGTTCGCAGGCCGCGACAAGGCGGTCGATCATACCGATCAAGCGGGCGTTCAAGACGGCCGTAAGTGCACGTTTGGGGCCGTTCAATTGCGCGGATAATTCATGACTGCAAGTGACAGGGCGGCCCGTTAGCGTGCGGATTAAATCGCGCACCGCAATTTCATGGGCGGGATTGCGCGTGGCAAATCGGGCTGCCACGGCAAATCCCATCACCTGAGGGCCAAGTTCTGCAATCATGGGCGCAAGAGCATCTAAATCCAAAGGGGCCGCTTCCATGCCTGCATGGCTGTGACCGCCTAACACTTGTACAACTGGATCGCCCTTCAGCGCCTCGGTCAAACCACCACGGGTCAGATCATCAGGGTCAAAGCCGATAAAGATCAGCGCAACACGTCCCCCCTGCCCTTCGACCAAAGCATTGGTTGCAAGGGTCGTCGACAGGGATACAAGGGCAATATCTTGCGCATTGATGCCTGATTGCGCCAAGGCGGCATCGACCGCGCCCCCCACGCCCAAGGCCAGGTCGGCGCGCGTGGTCAGGGATTTTGCCGCCCCGATGACGCGATCTGCCGCCTCATCAATCACAACAGCATCGGTATATGTGCCGCCCGTATCCACGCCCAGAAAATAGGCCATGCCTTGCCCCCACTGATTTTCCATCGGTCTTACAGATCGAAAAGACCAAAGTCAGCCCCGAAGGCGACCCATTTTTCCCAATCACGCCGCGCTGATCTGACCTGTGGCGGTTCCCCACGCGACAAGATAGGAAGAGCCAACGAAAGGTGGCGGCAATGGAATATCCCTTGGTCAAAGATCTGGTCTTGATCGGCGGTGGGCACGCCCATGCGCTGGTGGCCAGAATGTGGGCGATGGACCCTTTGCCAGGGGTGCGCCTGACCATCGTTAATCCAGATCCTGCCGCGCCCTACACTGGAATGTTGCCGGGTTTGATTGCGGGACATTACCACAAAGACGATATTATGATTGATCTTGTGCGGCTTGCGCGGTTTGGCAAAGCGCGCTTGATTTTGGACCGTGTGATTGGCATTGATCGCGATGCGAAGCATTTGATTTTGCAAAATCGTGCGTCGATTTCATATGATGTCGCCAGCATCGATATTGGCATCTCGTCTGATTTGCCGAATGTGACAGGCTATGCCGACTTTGGTGTGGCGGCAAAGCCTTTGGGCAATTATGCAGCAAAGTGGCATGAATTTGTGGCACGTGATCTGCCTAAACCAAACCTTGTATTGATTGGGGCGGGGATTGGGGGGGTAGAGTTGGCCCTTGCATCGGCGCATCGTTTGGCGGGCAAGGCTGCAAAAATAACCCTTATTCAGCGCGGCGTTGAGGCCTTGCCAAACGTTGGGCGCACGGCGCGGGCGATGTTGCTGGACGCATTGCGCGCCGCCAATATCACGCTGATCACGGATGCAGAACCTGCTCGGATCACAGCAGATCACGTTATTTTACAAGACGGGCGGCAGCTGGCGTCAGATTTTACATTGGCCGTAGCAGGGGCAAGGGCGCAAAGCTGGTTGGATCAAACGGGGCTGAAACTGCATGAGGGCTTCGTCAATGTCAGCCCGACATTACAAAGCAGTGATCCCGCCATTTTCGCAGCTGGCGATTGCGCGCATTTGGGATTTGCACCGCGTGCAAAGGCGGGGGTCTATGCGGTGCGCGCGGCGCCTATTTTGTTGCACAATTTGCGCGCCGTTTTACAAAAACAGCCCATGCGCCAATTTGCGCCCCAACGCGATTACCTAAAATTGATCTCGTTGGGCGCGCGCGCCGCCTTAGCCGATAAATGGGGATTACCGCTGCGCGGGGCATGGTTATGGCGGCTTAAAGACAAGATTGACCGCGATTTTATGGCGAAATTTGTCGAGTACCCAGCCATGACGGGCCTGACTGTGCCGAAACATCCTGTTCAGGGACTGACCGCCGCGATGGGCGATCAACCCTTGTGCGGGGGATGCGGCGCGAAACTGGGATCAAATGATTTGACCCATGCCTTGCAGAGCTTGCCCAAACCCAAGCGGGCTGATGTCTTATCAGGGCGCGGCGATGATGCTGCGATCTTGCGTGCTGAAAATGGCGTCCAAGTCATAACCACAGATCATCTGCGCGCCTTCAGCTGTGATCCAGCCCTGATGGCGCGCATTGCCGCCGTCCATGCCTTGGGCGACATTTGGGCAATGGGCGCGGTCCCCCAAGCCGCCCTTGCCCAAGTGACCCTACCTGCCGCATCAGGCAAAATTGGGCGCGAAATATTGGCCGAGATTATGGCCGCCGCCGCCCAAGTCTTTAATGCAGCAGGGGCCGACATTGTGGGCGGTCATTCTACCACAGGATCAGAATTAACAATTGGATTTACAGTCACGGGGCTTGCGGATCGGGCCATCAGCAAGGGACAGGCACAGGCAGGGGACGCGCTGATTTTGACCAAACCCTTGGGCAGCGGGGCCATCATGGCAGCTGAAATGGCAATGGCGCGGGTTGATGGGATGATTTTGGGCCACGTGGTGGCGGGCGCGATGGCGCATATGTGCCAAGGTCAAGGCGCGGCAGCCGCGCTACTTGCGCCGGTGGCCCATGCCATGACGGATGTGACAGGATTTGGTCTGGCGGGCCATCTGTTGGAAATGCTGCAAGCGTCGAAATTATCGGCGGTTTTGCATGGGACAGATATTCCGATCATGTCAGGCGCAATGGCCGTGCTGGGCGCGGGGTATCATTCCAGCTTGTCGCCCGCCAATTTGGCCGCCACCGAAGGGCAGATCATCGGTGCATCGCCTGAAGTTTTGGGGATTTTGAACGATCCACAAACTGCTGGGGGCTTGCTTGTGGCGGTGCCCGCCCAAGACGCGCCTGATCTTGTCGCTCGGTTGCGCGCAGGCGGGGACGGGGCGCAAATCATCGGTCGCTTGCGCGCAGGGCCCCCTTTAATCAACGTTGTCTAAATTTTTGACGCAATCTGCGCCGCAATCTGTGCCAAGTTATCTGGGGCAAGGGACTGGGTTTGAATGATCGTTTCGCTATGGGTGGCGCGCGCGCGGTGTTTGCCATAGCGCGGATCGTAATGGTGCAACATCAGTCCTTCGGCCAGCGGGGCAAAATCCCCTGTCTGTGCCATATCCAACCATGCATCGACGCGGTCTGATGGATGACTGGGACGCAACCGCGCGATAATTCGTGCCAGTTTTTCGGGATCGTGCAGCATATCAGGATAGGCCGTTACCAAGTGATCTGCCCGCGCCGCGCGGGGTGCCTTAATGGTAATGCGCGGGGCCGTCCCCATCGCCTTCCAGATCGCGGCAGGCAAACGGCAATTGCCAATTTTTGAACTTTCGGCTTCAATGACCACAGGGCG
>CAWUUC010000338.1:0-2750 GCA_963924905.1 uncultured Paracoccaceae bacterium | reverse complement strand
TGACATCGACGGCATGGTTCACCTGTCGGATCTGTCATGGGAAGGCCGTGGCGAAGACGTCATTCAAAACTATCGCAAAGGTGACACGGTGACTGCCGCTGTGACCGAAGTTGATGTTGAGAAAGAGCGTATTTCGCTGTCAATCAAAGCATTGGGCGAAGACAGCTTCTCGGATGCTGTGGACGGCGTCAAGCGTGGCGGTCTGATCAATGTGGTCGTCTCGGCAATCGAAGAAGGCGGGATTGAGGTCGAATATAACGGTGCAAAATCGTTCATTCGCCGCTCGGACCTATCGCGCGATCGTGCCGACCAACGCCCAGAGCGTTTCACCGTCGGTGAGACCATCGAAGTGCGCGTGACCAATATCGATCCAAAGACCCGCAAGCTGGGCCTGTCGATCAAGGCACGCGAGATTGCCGAAGAAAAAGAAGCCGTCGAGCAATATGGTTCGTCCGATTCGGGCGCAAGCTTGGGCGACATTTTGGGTGCAGCTTTGAAGGGCGATAAGGCCTAATTCGGGCCAAGTTGTCTATTCTTGAATGAACTTAGGGCCTAATCTTGCGATAAGGCCCTTTGCTTTTGGTGATTATGTGGAATTTTGTTTGTATGAGTTTTTTTTTGCTTATAGTCTAAGTCGATGTCGATGAAGCCGCTTTGGCACCCAAAGATGGGGCCACTTTTGGGGATGGAACTATGATTCGTTCGGAACTGATTCAGAAAATCGCAGATGAAAACCCACACCTAACGCTGCGCCACGTCGAGCGTATCGTGAACACAGTGTTTGAAGAAATCATTGACGCGCTGGCCAAAGGCGACCGTGTTGAACTGCGCGGGTTTGGCGCTTTTTCGGTGAAATCGCGTGATGCACGCGTCGGTCGCAATCCGCGCACGGGCGAGGCTGTGCAAGTTGATGACAAAAAGGTTCCGTTTTTCAAAACCGGAAAATTGCTGCGCGATCGGCTAAACGGCGCGTAAAGCGCGATTGTGACACCGAGGTTACTGGCACTATGCGCCTTTTTGGGTAAAAGGGGTTAGGGGGGCCATTATGATCCGATACTTTCGTTATGTGTTTTTGGGACTTTTGGCCCTATTGCTGGTCACATTGGCATTGGCCAATCGTGCAACTGTAGAGGTCAATTTATTGACTCCAGATCTTACGGCCTTGTTTGGGGTAAATTGGTCGCTACAAATACCGCTATTTTTGGTGATATTCGGCAGTATCATTTTGGGTCTGCTCATCGGATTTGTATGGGAATGGCTGCGCGAACATAAATTCCGCAAAGTCGCTGGGGCAAAGACTCGGCAAGTCAGCAAATTAGAACGTGAGCTGGCAGCGATGCAAGACGCCCGCAGCCTGCCAAAGGATGATGTTTTGGCTATATTAGAGCGCCCAAAAAGCTAATGTCAGATATTCGTGTCAAGATTTGCGGTCTGCGTACTGCCGCAGACATTAAAGCTGTCGCAGGGGCAGCTTATGCAGGATTTGTATTCTTTGAAAAAAGTCCGCGCCATCTGACGCTGGATCAGGCGAAAGATTTGGCCATTTTGGCCCCAATAGGATTGGCCAAAGTGGCCTTGGTGGTTGATGCAGATAACGCATTTTTGGACCAACTGACGGAAACCGTGCCGCTGGATATGTTGCAATTGCATGGCCATGAAAGCCCTGATCGCGTGGCAGAAGTTAGATCGCGATACGGCTTACCTGTTATGAAAGCTGTGGGTATAGCAGATGAGGGAGATTTGGCCGCTTTGTTTGATTATGCTTTGGTGGCCGATCAATTGCTGATTGATGCGAAGCCCCCCAGAGGGGCGGCTCTGCCGGGAGGCAATGGATTGGCCTTTGATTGGCGTTTGATCGCGCAGCGGCGGTGGCTAAAGCCGTGGATGCTTGCAGGGGGGCTGACGCCTGAGAATGTGGCTGAGGCGATCCGTTTAACCAATGCGCGTCAAGTGGATGTGTCATCTGGGGTGGAATCAGCGCCGGGTGTCAAAGATGCGGCAAAGATCGCGGCATTTGTCGCAGCGGCGCAACATAAAGGGCCACCAGTATTGCGGTAAGGTGCCTGCGGCGCAGGTATTTTGACCAGTGTGAAAGCGTTACGCCTGTCAAAATGCCTTAAATGTCATTGTGGTTAGGCTGCGCTGGATATCGAGGATGTCGAATAGTTTTTCCGACAGGTAGTGGCCGACATCTGTATCATCGGGGATATAGACCTTAGCGATCAGGTCATATTCGCCGCTGGTGGAATAAAGTTCCGAGACGATTTCACGGTCATAAATCGCGGTTGCGACCTGATAGGTGCGGCCCGGCGTGCAGCGGAATTGGACGAAAACGCAGATCATGGGGATACCTCTGGTTAAAGGGTTAGCGCCCCTTGCCGCGCAAGTAAAGCCCAGCCGTTGTTAGGCCAAGAGGAGAAAGCGGTTGAGTTGGCTCATCTGCTGGCGCACGCCGCCCTTGCGGCCCTGTGCCCGATCTTGACCATCTAGAAAGGCACCAGATTCGGTGATCCGCAGCAAGGTGCCTGCGGGGTCGGCGATAAATTCAACACTGGCCACGGAAGAGGAAATCCGCACCTCGCCTTTGGAAATGCTATAGGCGGTTACAATGCGTTGGTGCAGAACGATGTCGTCAAAGCGGCCACTATCTATGAAAGGCACTTCACCCGCGGGGCCAAAGCGGCAAAGAGAAGTGCCACCCAGATGAAACTGCCATTCCACGATATCAAAGGCCCAACCGGTCCAAGGGG
>CAWUUC010000337.1:0-3435 GCA_963924905.1 uncultured Paracoccaceae bacterium | reverse complement strand
TCAGTCATCTTGTTTATCATCGTCTTGTCGATATCCCTGTTCCAGCGTTGGTTGACCCGCGATAAGGAGAGCCGCTAATGCCCGCCATTTCCGCCGATAACAACAGATTACGCCTTGCCGTGCGCTATCTGGTTTTGATCCTAATCGCCGTGATCTTTTGCTTCCCGCTGGTTTTCATGGTCGTCTCCTCGTTCAAACCGTCCTTGCAACTCTTGCAAGACGCCTCAAACTTGCGCGCCTTTTTGCCCGTCGGCGACATCAGCATGAACAATTACGGCGCAATTTTTGACCGCGCGCCCGTGGGTCTGTTCATCTTTAATTCGGTTTTTGTGACAGCCGTCACCGTGGCACTTTCTCTCATTCTTTGCTCGGCAGCTGGCTTTGCCTTTGCCTTCATCGAATGGCGCGGACGCGAGTTGGCGCTTGGTATCATCTTGGCCACCTTAATCGTCCCCTTTGAAACCACCGCCATTCCGCTTTTGCTGATTGCGTCTAAATTGCCTTGGATCGGCATGGACGGCCTGACCTATGGCTGGCTCAACTCGTACCGTGTCCAGATCATTCCCTTTATCGCCGATGGTCTGACGATCTATTTGTTCGTGCAATATTTCAAAGACCTGCCACAGGAGTTGATCGAGGCCGCCCGCGTCGAAGGTGCCTCATGGTTCCAAATATATCGCCGCATCGTTATGCCGCTGTCTGGACCCGTCTTGGCAACCGCGGCAATTTTGAAATTCTTGGCGATGTATAATCAATATCTCTGGCCTATCATGGTGGTCCAAGAAGAGGGCTATCGCCCTGTCATGGTCGGTCTGCAATATTTCTTCCAGCTCAATGTCGTCTGGGGCGAAGTGATGGCCTACTTGTCGCTGATCACCCTGCCCGTGCTGGCCTTTTATCTCTATCTGCAAAAAGCGTTTATCGCTTCCATTGCCTCCACAGGGGTCAAAGGCTAGGCGCTTTCATACTGGATCAAATACCTCGGGGGTGTGGGGGCTGGCCCCCACCCCTCCCAAAGGTTCTACCACCAAAGGACGTAAATATGGTTATCGCACTTGACAAAAAATGGATCTGGGACAGCTGGTATGCCTTTGACGGCACGCAATACCATGGTTTTTTCCTGCAAGCAGACAAAAGCCTAGGCGATCCCGATCTGCGTCATTTTAATGTCACCCAAGGTCACGCTGTGTCGCAAGACCTGACCAATTGGACCCATCTTGGCACGATGTTTGGCCCTGCCCCTGCACCAGCATGGGATGACGGCACGACTTGGACAGGCTCGGTCATCCAAGACGGCGCGGGGCTGTGGCATTTGTTCTACACTGGCACGACCAAGGCAGAAGAGTGCATGTATCAGCGCATCGGCCATGCCACCTCAAATGACTTGCATTCATGGCAACGCGTGGGCGATGGGCTTTGCCTTGATATCGCGGGACCAAATGCCAAATATTACGAATCCGAATGGATCAAAGGTCATTGGCACGACCGCGCCATGCGTGACCCTTGGGTGATGAAAGACCCTGATGGTGCGGGCTGGCTGATGTATTTTACCGCCCGTGCGCCCGATATTGCCGAACCAAATGCAGGCGGCGCGATTGGCTTTGCCACATCGGATGATCTGGTCAACTGGACCTTGCAACCCCCTGTCTTTATTGGCGGCTTTGGCCAGCTCGAGGTGCCTCAGGTCTGGCAAATGGGCGATGATTGGTATTGCATGTTCTGCACCTCTTCGCAGCATTGGTCAAAAGACTATATCGCCTCCTGTGATCAACCGCTTGTGACGGGCAACCACTATCTGATCGGCGCGTCACCGCGTGGACCTTGGCGCATTGCAGAGGGTGGATTTTTTGACGGCGCCGAACCTTGTATCCGTTATGCGGCTCGCATGGTTCCTACCCCCCAAGGTCTCCAAATCCTTGGCTTTGCTGATGGCGGTAAGGACAAGTTTGGCGGTTATATAATGAACCCACAAATCGTGGATCGCGGCGAAAGTGGATTGCTGTCGGTTCGTCCCTTGGTACAAGCAGCGGAGTAAATCATGGCAAGCATCACCCTTAAAGGTCTTAAGAAAAGCTATGGCAACGCCCATGTGATCAAAGGCGTTGATATCGACATCAATGATGGCGAGTTCGTTGTTTTCGTTGGCCCGTCGGGGTGTGGCAAGTCCACCTTGTTGCGAATGATTGCGGGGCTTGAAGATATCTCGGGCGGCGCGCTGGAAATTGGCGGGCAAATCGTCAATGACCTGCCGCCCAAAGATCGCGGTGTTGCGATGGTATTTCAATCCTACGCGATTTTTCCCCATATGACGGTGCGCGAAAATGTTGCCTTCGGTCTAACCATCGCCGGCGCATCGAAACAGGAAAAAGAAGAAAAGGTCGCCGAGGCCGCACGTATCTTGCAGATGGAACATTTACTGGATCGCCGTCCCTCGCAATTATCAGGCGGTCAGCGCCAGAGAGTTGCAATTGGGCGCGCCATCGTACGCAAACCACAGGTGTTTTTGTTCGACGAGCCTTTGTCGAATTTGGATGCTGCTTTGCGGGTGGATATGCGGATGGAAATCGGCAAGCTGCACAAGCAGTTGGATGCCACAATGATCTATGTGACCCATGACCAAGTTGAGGCGATGACCTTGGCCGATAAGATCGTCGTTTTGCGCGATGGTCTTGTCCAACAGGTGGGCAGCCCGATGGAGCTATATCACAACCCCGCCAATGCCTTTGTCGCAGGCTTTATCGGCTCACCCGCGATGAACTTTTTGACAGTCAATATCACGGCTGTGGAGGGTGATCAGGTCACCGTGACATCGGATGTTTTGGACCCCGTCACGGTGCGCGCAAAATCGGGCAGTTATGCGGTCGGTGGGAAGGCGCTTTTGGGTCTGCGCCCGCAATATCTGACCCCAGTTGAGGGGAAAGGTCAGCTGTCAGGGTCAATCCATTTGGCCGAACGCCTTGGCTCAGAGACTGTGGTGCAAATCGGATTGAAAAATGGCACGACGTTGATTGCCGCGATGCCCCGTGATGCTGAATTCACCTTGGGCGCCAGCGTGGGCCTCACCTTTGATCCAGCTGAGGCCCATATTTTTAACAGCTAAAAGCAATTCTAGGATCGGTCGAAAACCTAACCTTATGGTTGAGGGTGATCGTCAAAATCTTTGCGTAAAATGCGTGCGGCGTCCCCGTCGGGATCGTCAAATTGTTGCGCGTGGATCGCCCAAAAAAAGAACACCAGGCCTAATCCGCCTAGGAACAGCGATAGTGGTATCAAGATTACAAGAACATTCATGTTTCGCCCTATTTCAAACGCAGCGCGTTCAATGTCACTGTGATCGATGACGCTGACATTGCCAGTGCCGCCATTAATGGCGTGGCAATGCCCGCCAATGCCAATGGGACAGCGATCAGATTATAGATCACGGCCAAACCAAAG
>CAWUUC010000336.1:0-7552 GCA_963924905.1 uncultured Paracoccaceae bacterium | reverse complement strand
CAACTGTCTGCGCTGTTGTCGCCCGCGCGTCTGGCAGATATCTTGCCCGATGATCCCAGCACCGCCACCGCGAATTTACCCAACTTTGCGGATGTGATCGACGCCCCCTTACCCGTCAATGGCGAACAATCGGGCTATCTGGATGATACCTTGTCGCCGTTCAAATCAGCGCCTTTTGCAGGGGCGTCGAATGCTTGGGCGGCGGCCCCGTCACGGTCTGCGGCGGGCGGCAGTTTGTTGGCCAATGATCCCCATTTGGGTCTGACCGCGCCCAGCATTTGGTATTTGGCGCGGCTGGAATTGCCCACAGGGGGCATTATCGGGGCAACCATCCCAGGGATGCCGCTGATGTTGGTTGGGCGGTCTGATCAATTGGCTTGGGGGTTAACCTCGGCCTATTTGGACGATCAAGATGTCATTATCGAACGGGTGAACCCTGAAAATACGGGGCAATATTTGACACCTGACGGACCACGCGATTTTGTCCAGCGTCAAACCATCGTTCAAATCAAAGACGCAGATCCTGTCACCTTCACGCTGCAATGGTCAGAATCTGGCCCTATCCTGCCCGGAACGCATTATGATTTGGCTTCTGTCACGCCTGCGGGTCATGTGGCGGCATTGCAATGGACGGCGCTGTCGGCGCGCGACACATCGATGACATCGGCCCTGCGCCTGATGCGCGCGCAAACCATCGCCCAAGCGACAGAAGCAGGGCGTTTGTTCATCGCCCCTGCCCAAAATCTGATGCTGGCAGATCAGTCAGGCATTGCCATGCAGATGATTGGTGCGTCCCCTTTGCGCGATGTCACCAACATTACCCAAGGCCGTATGCCCGCCCCCGGATGGCAAGGCAAAAACCGTTGGATTGGCACCTTGCCCTATGGCGATAATCCGCGTTTTTCAGGGCCAGACGCGACACTATTGGTCAATACCAATAATAAGACTGTGGATCGCCCCTTTCCCAAACATATAAGTTTTGATTGGGGGGATACGCAACGCATTCAGCGCGCCACGGGTTTGATGCAAGCCCGCGCTGTTCATACCCGCGACAGCTTTATAGAGGCGCAGATAGACACGGTCTCGCCAACGGCGCGTGCGCTTTTGCCGCTGATCGGCGCGGATTTATGGTTTACGGGCGATCCTGCGCCAGAGGGCACAGCCGAAGGTCTGCGCCAAAAGGCGCTGGCCTTGATGGCTGATTGGAACGGCGAGATGTCGGAACACCTGCCCGAACCCTTGATCGCCGAAGGATGGCTAAGGGCTGTGCAGCAACGCCTGACCCAAGATGAATTGGGCCCCCTGAGCGATGCCTTCACCCATCCTGACGCCGTCTTTATCGAACGGGTCTATCGCAACACGAATGGTGCATCGATCTGGTGCGACGTGATCCAATCGGCCGCCATTGAAACCTGCACCGAAATTGCCAAACAGGCCCTAGATCAGGCGCTGCGCGATCTAAGCGAAACCTACGGCAATGATATTGAAAGCTGGCGCTGGGGCGACGCCCATGAGGCTGCCCAAGATCACCCCGTTTTAGGCAATGTGCCGATCTTGCGGAACTTTGTGAATATCCGTCAATCCACCTCGGGGGGGGACACCACATTGATGCGCGGGCGCACCGTTGGATCGGGCGAAAACCCCTATTTGAATGTTCATGCGGGGGGATATCGCGGCGTCTATGATTTGGCCGATCCAGACAGTTCGGTCTTTATCATTGATACGGGCCAATCAGGTCAGCCCTTGTCGCGCAATTATGATGATTTGGCCCCTATTTGGCGGCGGGGCGAATATTTACCTATGTCGCTCGATGTCGATTTGGCGCGTGCAGGCGCGCTTGGCAGTACGGTCCTTACACCAGCGCCCTAAACCGCGCCGCTTGGCGTGCGGTCCAAAGCACGGTGATCTGCCAGCCTGTCTCTTGCATATCTTCGGACAAGATCAGATTTTGATCATGCAGCCATGCGCGCAAACGCCCTTGATCAAAGCCTAAGGTCAAATCCTCTTCGGATTTTATTTCCGCAAAGGCCGTGCTGATGGCCGCCGACAGCGCCTCGATCCCTGCGCCTGTCAGGGCCGAGATGGGGTAAATATCACGGCGCGGCGTTTCCATCAGGCGTGTGACCTGATCAGCAGGCAAAAGATCCAGCTTATTCCACACCTCTATGATCGGCACCGAGGTGCGAACCCCCAAGCTGCCCAAAATATCTTGGACATCTGCGGCTTGCTCGCTGGTTTCGGGATGGCTGATATCGCGCACGTGCAAAATCAGATCGGCCTCTAATACCTCTTCCAAGGTGGCACGAAAGGCTGCGACCAATTGCGTCGGCAAATCCGAAATAAATCCGACCGTATCTGAGGCGATGATTTTGCGGCCATCGTCCAAAACGATGCCGCGCATGGTCGGATCCAGCGTGGCAAACAGCATATCCTTGGCCAGCACCTCTGATCCCGTCATGCGGTTAAACAGCGTCGATTTGCCCGCATTGGTATAGCCCACAATCGCCACCAGCGGAAACGGCACCTTACGCCGTGCAGCGCGGTGCAATTCGCGGGTTTTGACCACGCGATCCAATTGGCGGCGCAAACGGATCATTTGATCGTCGATCGCGCGGCGGTCAGATTCGATCTGGGTTTCCCCCGGCCCCCCCCCCAAATCCAAAGCCGCCCCGCTGGCGTTCCAAATGGGTCCACGCCCGCACAAGACGCGTGCGCTGATACGACAGCGCTGCCAATTCGACCTGCAAGACCCCCTCACGTGTGCGGGCGCGATCGGCAAAGATTTCCAAAATCAGACCCGTCCGGTCCAACAGTTTAACGCCCCATTCCTTTTCCATATTGCGCTGTTGGACAGGCGATACGGGGCCATCGACCAAGACCAAATCAATCTCTTCGGCCTTGAAGATGGTTTTCAATTCCTCGACCTTGCCCGACCCAAACAAGGTGCTGGGCTGCACCCGTGGCAGGCGCACCACCTCTGATCCGATCAGATCAATGCCGGGCAAGGCATGGGCCAAAGATACAGCTTCGGCCAGACCGTGTTCGGCCATGCGCCGCGATTTCACGGTTTTGATATCAGGATGCAAGACATAGGCCCGCGTCAGCAGCGCCGCCGTGTCATGGCCTTCGGGGAAAGAAATTACTCTTCCCCTTCATATAGATTGACTGGTCCACCCGGCATAATTGTGGAAATCGCGTGTTTATAAACCAATTGCGACTGACCGTCGCGGCGCAACAGCACACAAAAATTATCAAACCAAGTGATGACGCCCTGCAATTTCACCCCGTTGATCAGAAAAATTGTCACGGGAAGTTTCGATTTACGAACATGATTCAAAAAAGCGTCTTGAAGATTTTGTTTATCAGCAGCCATAGGCGTTTGCCCCTATTTATTATTTTTCACAGCGCAATGCCGTCTTTCATATATGCGGCGCGCGCTGTCAAAATTCCAGTCAAAAATACAAAAAAACTGATATTATTCCGAAAGATCAACCAAAACCGTTGAATTGTCGGCCTAGGCATCGGCATCAATTTCGTCATCCTCGCGGTTTTTACCCGTCGAAACAACACCAAGACTTTTCAACTTGCGGTGTAAAGCGCTGCGTTCCATTCCGACAAAACCTGCGGTGCGGCTGATATTTCCGCCAAAACGGTTGATCTGTGCGATCAGATATTCGCGCTCAAACAGCTCGCGCGCCTCGCGCAGCGGCAAGGTTGTCACCTCTCCCCCCAACACCATGGCAGAGCCTTGCACAACGCTGGGCTCCTGACCCGGCAATTCGCGCGCCAATATCGGCCCCGCATCCTCGCCCAAGATCAACACCCTTTCGATCACATTCCGCAGTTGACGCACATTGCCCTGCCACACCATCGTTTGCAGCATCGCCTCTGCCTCTGGCGAAATATCGCGCTGGGGCAACCCTTGGCTGCGGTGAAACAAGGTGATGAAATGGCGCGTCAGTTCGGGAATATCGTCGCGCCGTTCAGCCAAGGATGGCACCGTAATGGGCACAACATTCAGACGATCATACAGTTCTTGACGAAAGCGGCCTTGGGCAATTTCAGCCCGCAAATCCCGCGTTGTGGACGAAATAACCCGCAAATCCACCCGCACCTTGTCATGGCCGCCCACGCGCAAGAATTGTTGGTCGGTCAGCAGTCGCAGGATTTTCCCTTGTGTGGCAAGGGGCATATCGGCCACTTCATTGAAAAAGACGACGCCGCCATGCGCGGATTCCAATATCCCTTTTTCCACACCGCGTCCGCCCGCTTCGCGGCCAAACAGCACCTCTTCCATCCGTTCGGGTTCCACCATCGCCGAGGAAACCACCAAAAACGGCGCCGAGGCACGCGCCGAATTAGCATGAATATAGCGCGCCGAGATTTCCTTGCCCGCCCCAGATGGCCCCGTCAGCATCACGCGGCTATTGGATTTGGTCACCTTATCCAACTGCGCCTTCAGCGCCTTGAATGCCACCGACCCGCCCAACATTTCGCTGCTGTTCATATCGCGCCGCCGCAATCCAGAGTTTTCGCGCCGCAAGCGACTTGCCTCCATCGCGCGCGAAACAACGACCATTAACTGATCGATATTAAAAGGCTTTTCGATAAAGTCATAGGCACCTTGCTTGATCGCAGCCACTGCGATTTCGATATTGCCATGGCCTGAAATGATCACCACAGGAATATCGGGATTGTCGCGTTTAACAGCCTTTAGAATATCGATCCCGTCCATCTGACTGTCTTTTAGCCAGATATCCAAAATCATCAGATTGGGCGGATCCAGATTGATCTGCGCCATGCAATCGTCAGAATTCCCTGCAAGTCGAACGGGATAGCCCTCTTCCTTCAGAATATCTCCGACCAATTCGCGGATGTCTTTTTCGTCATCGACGATCAGAATACTCATTTTTCCTCCGAAACCTTTTGTGCGCTACGCGGCAGTTCAATCACAGCCATCGCCCCGATGTGCGCGCCTTGACTAAATGCGGGGGCGTCTGAAAGTGTCAGCTTACCCCCATGTTCTTCAATGATTTTTTTGACGATCGGTAGTCCCAAACCCGTCCCTTTTTCGCGGGTCGTCACATAGGGTTCAAACAGACGCGCCCGATCATCTGGCAGACCCGTGCCATTATCTGCAATGCGAATGACAATGGTGTCTTCGGTGATATCCATCGCCACACGGATAATGCCCGCAGGTGCATCAGATTTCTTTTCATGATAAGATTCAATGGCCTCACCTGCGTTCTTAATAAGGTTCGTCAACGCCTGACCAATCATGGTCCCGTCAAATTCCAACATCACAGGCGTGGCAGGAAGGGTTGATTCAAAGGTCACATTTGGCTGACCATTTTCTTGCAACATCACTGCCGCCTTTACCAAAGCAGTCAAATCTTGATCACGCAATTCGGGTTCGGGCATCCTTGCAAAGCGCGAAAATTCATCAACAATACGGCGTAAGTCATTGGTTTGACGTATAATCACCTCTGTCAGTTGGGTCAGATCGGCCTGATCGGTGACTTGGGCGGTAAATTTGCGCTTAATCCGTTCGGCTGACAATTGGATCGGAGTTAATGGATTTTTGATTTCATGCGCGATGCGGCGGGCCACATCGCCCCATGCCGCCATCCGCTGCGCCGAGACAAGGTCCGTGACATCATCAAAGGCCACAACATAACCCTCTAAGACATTAGAATCGCCTCGTCTTTTGCTCATACGGACAAGAAGATTTTCTTGCTTGCCGCGCCGCGTGATCCGAATTTCTTCTTGCAGCGCCGCCGCTGTCCCAAGCCGCAATTTTTCAAACAGCGCTGCAAATTCTGGCACAATCATCGACAGGGATGTGACATCTGCATCACCCGTAATGTCCAACACGGCGGTCGCGGCAGGATTGGCGAATTCCAAATTTCCCTCAGCCGTCAGACCCATCACGCCCGCTGTGATGTTGGACAGGACCGAGTCAAACAACCTGCGCCGCGTTTCAGTAATTTTGTGACTGCCCTCAAGTGCGAAAAGCTGTGCTTTCAGTTGGCGTGTCATTTGGTTGAAAACACGGCCAAAAGTGGCGATTTCATCATCGCCTAATTCCTCGATGACTTGGACATCCAGATCCCCCAAACCCACACGTTCCGCGGCGGCGGCCAGACGCCCAACGGGCCGTGACAGACGTTCTGCAAACCACATCCCCAGCCAAACCGCAGCCAAGATCAAAATCAAGGCAAATCCCAGATAGATCAAGCCAAAGTTGAACAAAACCCGACCACGTTCAGATTCCAACTGCTGATAAAGCGCGACGTTTTGTTGCGCCTCGTCCAGCAGCGACAAAATCCGCCCGTCCACATTGCGCGTCATATAGAGCAATCGGTCAGGAAATTCGGTCAGATTGACCAAGGCCCGAAATTCGTTATTCGGCCAATCTTGGATCAAGACCGTTTCGCCCGCGCTGGCACGGGCAATCTGATCGGCCGATGGTTTTTCGTAATCAAACAAATAACTGCTGGGACCACGAGTTTTGATGACGCCCAGACCATCAATCAAATAAACCTCGCTCACGCCGCGTTGAATGATTGGTTGCACCTGATTGATCACTTCGCGCGCTTGTTGATCAACCATCAAAGGGGTGCGGCGTTTGGCATCATTCAAATAGTCCGCAAAGCCTTCGCTGTCTTGGATTAAGGCGACGCTTTGTTCTTCCTCATAGGCTTGTGCCGCCGAAAGTGATGATCCCACAACATCGCGCACGCGCTGCGAAAACCACCCTTCCAGCCCGATGTTCACCGTCAAAACAGCAAAAATTGCGACCAAGACGGTCGGGATCAACGCGACGATCCCAAAGACCATCGTCAGGCGCAAATGCAATTTCGATCCCGCAGATTTGCGCCGCCGCGCCGAAATCATCTGCGCCACATTCGCCATAACCAAAGCCGCAATGACCAAAACATAGATCAAATCGACCAAAAGGATCAGACGCAGCGCGGTCGAATTGGCAGACAGATCAAACGGACCCAGCGACAAGAATGTCAAGACCGCCAGCATTGGCCCCAAAAACGCCAAGGCAAATGTCATGGCTGTTTGGTAACTGCGCTGGCGCCGCAGTCGCACCAGCTTGAGCCACGCTTTGCCCCCTAACGCCCCGTCCAAATCACGCCCCCGATGTGACACCGCGCCAGAGTCACCTAAATGACACGGGCTGTTGCGCTTTTACATCAGTTTTCTGCGCCGTGTCACGCGGATATCGAGCTCGGTGATCTTTTTACGCAAGGTATTGCGGTTGATCCCCAAAAGATCGGCACATTTTGCTTGATTGCCAGCCGTTGCATCCAGCGCAATTTCGATCAAGGGCACCTCTATCTCGCGCAAAATGCGGTCATAGACACCATCGGGGGGCAATTCTCCGTTGTGCAAATCGAAATAACGGCGCAGATGCCGCGCAACGGATGCCGAGAGTTTCTCGCCTTCAATCACGCCGCCACGGGGGCTGGCAATCGCCTGTGCGCCGCCCAAAGCGGATTCAATTTCTGATTTTGAAATCTCAGGTTCGGAAGAGGTGACT
>CAWUUC010000335.1:0-9506 GCA_963924905.1 uncultured Paracoccaceae bacterium | reverse complement strand
CTCGGGCGGTTGACGTCAACCGCACCTTAAGCCCGCGCACTGCGCCTTGGACGCGGCCATTGACGACGATGTCATCGGCCACAACCTCACCACGGATCGTCGCACTTTCACCGACCGTCAAAAGATGGGCACGGATGTCGCCTTCTACGGTCCCTTCAACTTGGATGTCGCCGGTGGTTTTCAGATTGCCTGTCACGGTCAAATCTGCCGACAAAATCGAGGCCGCAACCTTAAGCTTTGGCGCGGTCGCAGAAAAATCCACAGATGGCTTTGCCCCCATAGGTTCTGGTGATGCGATGGCGTCGGTTTCGGCAGGTTTTTGTGTCGGTTCGTTGATGCGGCTTTTAGAAAACATTTTGCGCAGCCTTTATAAATGTCATCGGGTTTTTCGGGTTTCCGCTGATGCGGATTTCATAGTGAAGATGGGTGCCAGTTGAACGGCCAGAATTCCCCATATCACCAATACGATCGCCACGCGACACTTTTTGGCCAACGGTCGCGCGGATTTGCGACAAATGGCCATAGCGCGTTTCGAATCCATATTGGTGGCGAATGGTCACGAGACGGCCATAACCGCTTTCCCAACCGGCATGTGTCACGACTCCATCAGCGGTTGCATAGATGGGTGAACCATAAGCGCCAGCCAAATCTTGGCCTTCGTGGCGGCGGGTGCCGCGGCCAAAGGGATCATTTCGATTGCCAAAGCCCGAAGTATAGCGAACCTTGGTTTTGACAGGCATCGAAAAGGGCAATTTAAAGGCGATACTGCGATATATATCTATATCTTTCAGGCCATTAATCAGTTCATTCGCACGCGCTTCTTCGGCATAAGGGGGTTGTCCACGCGTCGACAGCGAGATTGGCACCAAAGGGCCCCCTTGGCCCTGATAACCAGATCGCGCCGTTTCAATCAATTCATCTGGATTCAACCCTGCCGCGCGAAACATCTGATCCAAAGGTTCTACGGTCACTTTCAGCGCCTTTTCAAGATGGCTGAAAATCACATCATTTCGCGCCTCTAGCGCCTTTTTGTCATCAAGGACTTTGGCGATTTCAGCGTCTGAACGCGCCAAGCTTTTTTCCATCCCGTCACGTTCGGCAGCTGTTTGTCCCAGCGATTCCGACAAATATGTCAAGGTTGATTCGGCATCTTTGATTTTGCCCGCGTCCGACCGCCCCGCCGTGGTCACAAGCCCTGCCAATTCCTCGCGCGCAGCATCTCGTTCTGTGATGGTGCGCCGCAAAGTGTTTTGGATCACGTCGATGCCGGTTTCCAGTTCGCGGCGACGGTCTTCGGATTGCAGCAAGCGAGATTGCATTTCGGCGACTTGCTCTAGCGCGGTGTTAAAGCGTTCTTGCGCGCTCGAGGCCTCTTGTGCGCGCAAATCACGATCGACCGACAGCGCGTTGAGGCGTTCTTCATAGAGGCCTTGTTGGCGGGCAATTTGTTCGCGCGACGTGCCTGCTGAAATGGAATCCATCAGTAAAATGGCCGTCGCTAAAATCGTCCAGCCAAGAACAAGGCCCCCAATCACGATGCCAATAAATTGGGTAAGCGGGCGCAGGCGAATGAATCGGGTCTCGGTTTCCGATTTCAAAAACAACCGCTGTTCGGGAAAATAGCGATCCAGTGAATCGCTGAAATTGGCAAGAATCCGTTTGGGCACAGGCAGTCATCCTTTGAACGGCAAGCAGTTCTGGATGTGTTAAGGGGGGCGGCCTTGTGTCGCAAGAAATTATATACCTTGCCCCCCTTTGGATGGCAGGTTCCCGCCGATCCGCCAATAACTGTGGTACGTTTGTACTAGATAAGGGCTTGGGATTTTTCGGCCAATGGCCAATAAAAATCTGGCGGCATTCCCGCATCCGCACGTTTTTCTTCGTTAAAGGGCGGTTTAAGTGTGCCATGAAAGTAGCGTCGCACAAGGGTGTGAAACACGTCCTTAGGATCGTCGCCCGCACGGCCACACAGCCAGTTAAACCATTTCGACCCATAGGCCACATGGGCCACCTCTTCGGCGTAGATCACTTGCAGGGCAGCCAAGGCCTCGGTCTCATTGAACTCTTCAAACAGGCCTATCATTTGTGGGCTGACGTCTAGGCCTCGCGCTTCTAGCACCATGGGCACGACAGCCAGACGGCCTAGCAGGTCATGCGCCGTGTCTTCGGCGGCGCGCCACATCCCTGCATGGGCAGGCATGGCGCCATAAAAACTGCCCTTAAGTTCCAAAACATCGCAAACAAGATTGAAATGTTTTGATTCCTCATCCGCTGCCTTGACCCAATCATCATAAAATCCCATCGGCATCGGATGATGGGTAAAGCGCGCTATAATATCCCAATGCAGATCGACCGCATTTAATTCGATATGGGCCAAAGAATGCAGTAAGGCGATCCGCCCTGTGGGGGATTTGGGGCGGCGACGCGGCACATCGCGCGGGTCCAAAAGATCAGGCTTTGCTGGTCGGGCGGGTTGATCGGGGGGCAGGCAATGACCCAGTGGGATCGGATCGCCCGCAGCCCGCGCCGCCCGCCACTCGGCCGCAAATTTGTGCGACAGCGCGGTCTTGGCGCGGCCGTCAGCCGTATTCAAAACAGCCACGGCCATTTCGGCCAAGCTGGTCATCCGCGCACCCGCGCCAAAACTTCGGCGGCATGACCTTTAACTTTATCGACTTTCCAGATTTCTGCGATGGTTCCCGCAGTGTCGATTAAAAATGTGCTGCGTAAAACGCCAATGACAGGCTTTCCAAAGAAAATCTTAGGCCCATAGGCGCCCAATTCCTCCATGACAGTGCCTATATCGGATGCCAAAGGCAGGGTGATCCCCATTTTGGCGATGAACTTGTCATGTTTTTTAACACTGTCTTTGGACAGGCCAATGACCACGCAATTGGCAGCGGCAAATTCGGCTGCCAAAGCGTTAAATTCCATCACCTCATTGGTGCAAGACGGTGTCCCATCCGCGCCATAGGTGAACAAAACCACCTGTTTTGGGCGCAAATCAGACAGCGTGATCTCACCGCCGCCATCGCGGGGCAGGGTGAGGTTTGGGGCAGGTTGACCGATTGAAAGCATGGGCGACTCCTTGCTGATCTGGGGGGGAAACTTTAGAATTATGTGGTTCTATGTGACGTTCTAGTTGCCTTCGCCCGAAGATAAAGGCAAGCCCTTGGAAAATCGAACAGGAAACGATCCGCCTATGTCTGACATTGTCCCCAAAACACGCTTTGGCCTTTGGTCAAAACTGGTCTTGTTGGCCCTTGGCACGCTGATTGCGATGGCTGTTGTTGTGGTTCCCAATCGTGCCTTGCCCTTGCCTGACTGGGCGGTGGTGCAAATTGAGGATCGTTTGAATGACACTTTGCGCCGCAGTCTGCCCGATGTCAGCCTGTCGCTCGAGGCTATTTATATCACCATTGGCGATGACTTTGTGCCATTGCTGGATATGACTGGGCTTCGCATGGTCAATCCCAATGGGGCCGCAGTCTTAAGCCTGCCCGAAGTGGCGATTTCATTTGCGCCCCAACCCTTGTTGCGAGGCATCTTGCAGCCGCGCCGACTTCGTTTGATTGGGGCCGACATCAATGTGATGCGCGACATAGAGGGTAAGTTAAACCTTGCCTTTGCCAGCGACCCAAATGGAGCGCCCAATCAAATATTGAACTTGCGCGATATCTTTGCACTGTCAGATCAGGTTTTGGCCAGTCCTTTGGCCAATAACTTGTTGCGGATAGAGGCAGAGGCCCTGTCTGTGCGGTTGACTGATCAGCGCTTGGGCCAAGATTGGCAATTAGGTGACGGGTTTTTGGATATCAAGAACAGTGACGGTGTCTTAGGTGGAGAGTTGCAGTTTAGTTTGCAAGGGGCACCTGGCATGGGGGCTGCGGGGCTTGGTCGTTTAATACTTGCGGTGGTTATACCCAAAAATGTCGATGAGGCGCGCATCAGCGCCCGTATCGAAAACGTGGCTGCAGGTGATTTTGTTGCACAAATTGCGCCTTTGGCATGGTTGGGTTTGGTGCAGGCCCCAATTTCAGGGCGGATCAGCACGACCGTGACACCAGATGGCATCTCTGCGTTTGAGGCCGATTTGGCCTTGGCCAAGGGTGTTGTGCAACCTGATCCTGCTGCCAAACCAATTGCCTTTGAAAATGCCACCATGCAGTTGGTTTATGATCCCCAGATGGGGCGGCTGAATTTGACCGATCTTTCGGCCCAAAGTGATATTTTTCATATCCGCGCCTCTGGTCATGGGGATTTGATTGGTCCAAAGGGGGATCCCCTGAGGGGCCCAATCACGGGCTTGCAACCCGATGCCTTTGTGATCCAGTTGCAAATCAGTGATTTTCGCTTGGACCGACCGGATTTGTTTGCGGTTCCAGTCATCTTTGATGCTGGGGCTTTGGATATGCGGATGCGCCTTGCGCCGTTTTCGCTTGATATCGGCCAGTTTGTTTTAAAGGACGGTGTGACGCGTCTGCAGGCGCAGGGGCGCGCCAGCTTTGATGAAAACGGCTGGACAACAGCACTTGATGCGAAAATCAGTGATATAGCGGCGCGTGATCTGTTGGCGATTTGGCCAAAAACCTTTGTTCCAGGCACAAAGAATTGGCTCGACAGCAATGTCTTGGCGGGGAGATTTTCTGAAATCAAGGCGGCGCTGCGGAAACGCCCTGATGTGCCTGCTGTGATTGAGTTGGGCTTTGATTTTGATCAGACTCGGATGCGGGTGATGCCCAGTCTGCCACCGATAACAAATGCCGTTGGCTATGGCGCGATTGCGGATAATGTGCTGAATATCGTTTTGGAACAGGGCCTTGTGACGCCACCTTTGGGTGGAGATATTGATTTTGCGGGATCAAGTTTTCGCATCAAAGACACACGGATTGTCCCTGGCGAGGCCGAGATTACCTTAAAAACCCGCGCGCCTTTGACAGCGACCTTGTCGTTGCTGAATGAAAAGCCGTTTCAATATCTGTCCAAAGCTGGCCAATCTGTGACACTTGGTCAAGGTGAGGCTGTTGTCACAACTAAATTGGCGATGACGCTGACAAAAGTCATTTTACCCGCCGATATTGTCACAAAAGTTGAGGGGGAGATTTTTGATTTCACCTCTGACAGCTTGGTGGCGGGCCGCAAGGTGCGGTCCAAAAACCTAAAGGTTTTGGTTGATAACGCGGGGATGTCGATTGCGGGGCAGGGCTTGCTGGCCGATCTGCCCTTTGACGCCACCTTTCGGCAAGAGTTTAGGCCAGATGCCAGCCCCACGATCACAGGAAATATGACGATCTCGGATGCTGGGTTGCGGTCTTTGGGGGTAAATTTGCCCCAAGGGGCGGTGACGGGTGCGGCGCAGGGGCAAATGCGGATTGACCTTGCGCGCGGCGCGGCGCCCAGATTGAATTTAAGGTCGGATTTGAACGGCCTTGTTCTTGCCATTCCCGAAATTGGCTGGGAAAAACCAGCGGGTGGGCGCGGTCAATTCGATCTGACCGCCCGATTTGCGACCCCTGCGGTGATCGAGAACGTGTCGTTGGTAACACCAGACCTGTCTGCAAAAGGGCGCATCGCGCTAACAGCGACGGGCGCGCTAGATGTCGCAACCTTGGATTCGGTGAGTTTGGATAAATGGTTTGATGGCAGCCTTGATATCATCGGACAAGGCGACGGCATTGGCCTTGCCATTACATCTGGGGCGATTGATATGCGGTTTTTGCCGCAATCGCGCGGACGTGCGGGCGCGGGAGAGGTGCCTTTGTCGCTGGCCGTGCAGCGATTGCGCGTGTCTGACGGGATAATTTTGACCGATATGACAGGTGATTTTCTCATGTCAGCGGCCATGTCTGGTCGTTTTACGGCCCGCGTCGATGGTGGGCCGCGTATTGAGGGGCGCGTTGGGCCTGCCCAAAACGGAACAGCCGTCCAAGTCACGGCCGAGGATGCAGGTGCAGTCTTTGCGGCTGCAGGCATTTATACGGCGGCGCGCGGTGGGGCGATGGATTTGCGGCTTAACCCGCGTCCGATGGCGGGGCATTATGATGGATCGCTTGGGATCACGACGGTGCGGGTGCAAAATGCATCTGCCTTGGCGGAATTGCTTAATGCGGTTTCGGTGATTGGCTTGTTGGATCAATTGGGCGGTGAGGGAATTTTGTTCAACAACGTCAGCGCCAATTTTGTCCTGACACCCAACACTGTCGAATTGCGCGAAGGTGCTGCCACGGGCGCGTCACTGGGTGTCACCATGCAAGGGCTTTATAATGCAGCCACGACGGCCTTGGATATGCAAGGAACGATTTCACCCGTCTATCTGTTGAACGGCATTGGCGAGGTAATCGCCAAACGCGGTGAGGGTGTGGTTGGCTTTAACTATACCCTCAAAGGCGCTGCCGAAGATCCGCAAGTTAAGGTGAACCTTATGTCGGTTCTGACCCCTGGATTTTTGCGCGATATCTTTCGTAAACCTGCCCCCAGCTTGCAATAGGATGGCAATTGATGCGTCTGACCGATTTTGATTTTGATCTTCCCGAAGATTTGATCGCCACGCGCCCAGCCCAGCCCCGCCCCTCGGCGCGGTTGTTGCTGGCACAAGGCGATCAGATTGCCGATCATCATGTCTTTGACTTGGTGGATATTTTGCAGGCAGGTGATCGGCTGGTTTTGAACAATACCCGCGTCATTCCTGCCCGCCTGTTTGGCACGCGCAGGCGCGGTGATGCGGTGGCCAAGGTGGAAATCACCCTGCTTGAGCCAAAATCCCTGGGTTGGCGCGCTTTGGCCAAACCCCTTCGCAAGGTTCATCTGGGCGAGGTGATCCGTTTTGACGACGCCCTATCGGCCCAAGTGATCGCCAAATCTGACACGGATTTAACCTTGGACTTCAATTTGATTGGGGATGATTTTGATGCCGCTTTGGCGCGGGCAGGGCAAATGCCCTTACCACCCTATATCGCGGCAAAACGCCCAGCCGATGACCAAGATAAATCGGATTACCAAACCGTTTTTGCCCGTCATACGGGCGCTGTGGCAGCGCCCACCGCCAGTTTGCATTTTGACCAAGATCTTTTGGCGCGGCTTGCGGCCAAAGGGGTTTTGTTTACCGAAGTCACCTTACATGTCGGCGCGGGCACATTTTTGCCCGTGAAAGTCGAGGATGTAACAACCCATAAAATGCACGCGGAATGGGGTGAAGTGACCCAAAGCGCGGCGGATGCCATCAATGCCACCAAGGCGACTGGAGGGCGGGTGATCCCTGTTGGCACCACAGCGCTGCGATTGATTGAATCGGCTGCAAAGGATGGTCGGTTGCAGGCATGGACAGGTACCACAGATATTTTCATCTATCCGGGGTTTCAGTTTCAAATGACCGATGCACTGATGACCAATTTTCACTTGCCCAAATCGACGCTGTTGATGCTGGTCTCGGCGTTGATGGGAAAGTCACGGATGGACCGTGTTTACCAACACGCTTTAGCACAGCGGTATAGGTTCTTTTCCTATGGTGATGCGTCGCTTTTAATCCCCTAAGGCGGGCGAAATAGGCTAGGGTGATCTATACCCCTGAATGGTGAGAGTTATGTTCAAAGTATTGTCGCAATCTTGGCCGCTGTTGTTGGGCGTGATGCTGTTGATGGTCGGCAATGGGGTGCAAAGCTCTTTGTTGGGGATCCGCGGTGCTGCCGAAGGATTCACCACATTTCACCTGTCTATTGTAATGTCGGCCTATTTTGTGGGCTTTTTGGGGGGCGCGCGTCTGGCGCCGGAAATGATCCGCCGCGTGGGCCATGTGCGGGTATTTTCTGCGATGGGATCGATGGTTTCGGCCCTTTTAATCCTTTATCCACTGCTTGTCGATTGGATGGCATGGTCCGTGATGCGGGTCGTTTTGGGATTTTGCTTTTCGGGGATCTATATTGCTGCCGAAAGCTGGTTGAACAACTCTGCCAGCAATGAAACGCGCGGCAAGACCCTTTCAACCTATATGATCGTTCAGATGCTGGGCATTATCGCCAGCCAAGGTCTGTTGGCCATGGGCGATACGGACGGCTTTGCTTTGTTTATTGTGCCGTCAATTTTGGTGTCATTGTCCTTTTTGCCAATTCTTTTGGCCACAGGGCCAGCCCCTGCCTTTGCCACCACCAAAGCGATGAGTTTTCGCGAATTGTTCAAGATATCCCCTTTGGGCTGCGCGGGTATGGTGCTGACGGGGGGGGTGTTTTCGGCGATGTTTGGCATGGCCTCGGTTTATGGTACCTTGATGGGGATGAGCGTGGCTGAAATCGCGGGCTTTGTTTCGGCGATGTATGTGGGCGGGCTTTTGCTGCAATACCCTATTGGGCAGGCGTCGGATCGGTTGGATCGGCGGGCGATGATTTTGTGGATGTCGCTTGCAGGGGCTGCAGTCATGGGGGCTGCGGGTCTGTTCCAAATGCCTTACCTGTTTGAATTGATTGCAGCGGCGCTGTTGGGAGGGATTATCAATCCGCTTTATTCGCTGCTGATTGCCCATGCCAATGACTATTTGAACCAAGAAGAAATGCCTGCCGCCTCGGCTGGGCTGATTTTCCTGAACGGATTTGGCGCGATTTCGGGGCCGCTTGTGGCAGGCTGGTTGATGGGCGCCGTCGGCCCGCAAGGCTATTTCTATTTCATTGGCACGGTCTTTGCGATGCTGGGCGCCTATGCCGCATGGCGGATGACACGCCGCGCCGCACCCGAGCAAGGTAGCTATTCCGGCCTGACGCCCACCGCATCGGCGGTGGTTGTCGAGGCCATGTTGGAAGACGCGGTCACCGATCCCCGTGACTGATCTTGCACCTTCGGGCAGGGCGTGACAGGCTATCTGCAGGAGGTGTGCGATGTCTGACCCGATCGAGATTTTAGATTATTGGCTGGGCGCTGTTGGCCCGCAAGGCTGGTATGCGGGTGGCGATGATCTGGACGGCGAAATCACAGCGCTGTTTATGCCAATTTGGAACGCCGCCCATGCAGGGCATCTGGAACATTGGATCGATGGTGCAACGGGGACGCTTGCCTATTTAATCATTTGCGATCAGTTCTCGCGCAATATGCATCGTGGCAGTCCGCTTGCCTTTGCGACCGATGCACAGGCGCGGGCTGCAGCCCGCAAGGCGATTGATCAAGGCTGGGATATGGACGCGCCCGAACCTGAACGGCAATTCTTTTATATGCCGTTCGAGCATTCCGAAGAGAGGGAAGATCAAGATTTGGCTGTCGAACTGATGACGGACCGTATGCCAAATCATCCAGATTTGACCCTACACGCACGGGTGCACCGTGAAATCATCACCCGCTTTGGCCGCTTCCCCTCGCGCAATTCTGCTTTGGGCCGCGAAAACACAGCGGCAGAGACAGCGTTTCTGACCGAGGGCGGCTATGGCGCGGTGGTGGCTGCGCTACAGGCCAGCCATGCAAAAGACGCATAGGCCCTAGGCGCGGGTAAGCTTGCTTGAGGTTTTGAGATAGTTTAAGGCCAAACTACT
>CAWUUC010000334.1:0-4423 GCA_963924905.1 uncultured Paracoccaceae bacterium | reverse complement strand
GGCGATGATGGGGATTGGGGGGGGATCTTTTGGGGTGCCAATCATGACGCTTTATAGTGTGCCCATTCACCGCGCCGTGGCGACCGCGGCGGGTTTGGGGATATTGATCGCGCTGCCTTCTGTGGTGGTCTTTGCTGTATTGCCGATCACGGGCGCGCCGCCCCTAAGCATTGGCGCGGTCAATATCCCGGCCTTTCTGACGGTGATTGCCATGACCGTGCTGACGACACCCTTTGGAGTCAAATTGGCCCATAAAATGGATGGAAAACCGTTGAAGCGGATTTTTGCGGGCTTTGTCATCTTGGTGGCGCTGAATATGCTGCGAAAGGTTTTGGGCTGGTGACGGGGTGGCGCAAAATAGGGGCTGATCCGCGCCTCAGCGCTTGGGCCAAGGCGGCGCTTGGCCCTGCAAAATCCGCACTGGCTGCCAGTGACCTGCCCCTTCGTGCGGGGGGCACATGGGCGGTTGGGTTGGATTTGTTGGACAATGATTCGGCGGGCGGGATTGGCGGAGAACCCCTGCCTTGGGATGTTTTGGGTCTTGCCCCCACCCCCTTACACAAAGGGCAAATATCGGCCGTCTATCCCGATTATCCGCGCCGTGAGGCAGGACAAACAGAGGCTGGATTTCGCTTTTTGCGCGACCGTGATGGGGCGCATTTGGATGGGCTTTTGCCTATTGGCGCCGAAAAGAGGCGCTATTTGCGCGAACCACATGCCTTTATTTTGGGGATTGCGCTGACCCGCACGGCCTCGGCACCACTCGTTGTTTGGCAAGGCAGTCATCGTATTATTCAAAACGCGTTTGAAAATGTGGATATTTTGGGTGATCTGACAGATATTTATGCCCGCGCCCGATCAGAGGTCTTCGCCACCTGCGCGCGCGTTGAAATTTCCTTGGAACAGGGCGAAGCGGTGATCTTGGACCGCAAATTGATCCACGGTGTGGCCCCTTGGAAAGGCGGCGATGCGGCGCGCCTGATCGCCTATTTTCGCCCACTTTGCCAGACGGTCGCGGATTGGATGCTGCCCGAACACTGATAGGTATTTGGATCAATGTGAAATGACTTAGGGCGATTTGCGTCCCAAACGCCCGCCGCGCCGCTGCGTCAATAGATGCGTGCGATTTGGCAGATCCGCCATAATTGCTTGGCGCGCGTCAGGTGTCAGGCGCGACCAGATTGCAATTTCATCGCCTGTGCGATTGCAGCCCACGCAAATTTTTGCATCGGGATGGATCACGCAAACTTTCACGCAAGGACTGTCGATCTCATTGCGTTGCCAAATTTCTGTCATGCTGTGCGTCCTATAAATCCCATGCGGTCCAATGCACCTTGCAAGATATAGCTGGCCGCGATGTGGTCAACCAGCTCTGCGCGACGTTTGCGCGATGTATCCGCCTCGAGTAGGGCGCGGGTGGCCGCCACGGTTGACAGGCGCTCATCCCAAAAAGTAATCGGCAGATCGGTCAGTTTTTCCAAATTGCGCGCAAAGGCTTGGGTCGATTGAACCCTTGGGCCAGACGAGCCATCCATATTCAACGGCAATCCCAAAATGATGCCTTGCGCGCCGCGTTGGATCAAAAGTGCCATCAATTTTTCGGCGTCCAATGTGAATTTGGCACGGCGGATGGTTTCAACAGGGGTTGCCACCATGCGCCGCAGATCGGAAATCGCAACACCAATGGTTTTATCGCCCAGATCCAGCCCTGCTATGGCGCGATTTGGCGGCAGGACGGCCAAAAATGCGCTGATATCATCAAGGATCACGGCACAGCATCCAAGGATTGTAAGGCGGCTGGATCCTCCGCAAAGGCCGCGCGGGCCGCATCCCGTGCCGCTGTTTGCCGCGCGGTATCGTTCAAAACGCCCAAGGCTGTGATCAAGCGCGTCCATTCGTCAATCGTGCCGCCTTGTGACATCAACCGCTCCTCTAGCCCCGCGACCATCGTCTTGATCATCTCTTGACGCTCCACCGCCGTCATATCGGCGGCATTCGCGACATCTTGGGCCGTCGGGCCAGCCAGAGAGGGCGCGGCGTATTGAATGCCTGCGGCTTCAGCAAGATCGGGCAACATGGCGCGGATCGGATCAATATAAATCGCGTCTTGTGGTCCTTCGCGCAACAGCGGTTCCCACAAGGAAAAGGCGCGATCAGGGCGGCCCGTTTGGGCGAACATCAGCCCTGAAAAATAGCGCGCAAGCCCATTTGTCGGGTCTAATTTGAGCACTTGCGTGAGCTCTGCCTCCGCCTCGGGCGAGACCAGACCGCCTGTGGCTGCAATCATGGTTTGCGCTGCGCCAAGATGGTCATCCAGGCTGCCGATACCGCCCTTTGCTGCAATCAACTGCCGATAGGCGCTGGCCGCTGCTTTGTAATTGCCCAAGATCGCCTCATTGCGCGCGAGCAATGTCAGCCCCTGAATATCGTTTGGTCTTTCGGCAACCACGGCGCGCAATTGCGTGATCAGTTCCAAAAAAGCCGGTTCGGCCCGCATGGGGGCTGCGTCGGGCATCGCTGCCTCTGCCTCAGCCTGTGAGGGGCGGTTGTCATAGGCCGTTGCGGCCATTTCCAAGCGCTTTTTCAGCGGCAAGTCGGCATAGTCAGGCACGCCCAGCCAAAAATACATCCCAATCGCCCCCGCGATCGCGGCAAATATAGCCAGTTTGGGGGCCATGGCGTTGCCAAATTGTTGTGCCGCCTCTGGCGCGATTTTCGCGGCGTCCAAAAGACGGCGCGATACTTCGGTGCGCACGCGCGCAGCCTCTTCAGATGAAATCACATCGCGTGCCAGATCGCGATCCACTTCGGCCAATTGGTCGCGGTACACCGTCAAATGCGGGGCGGCATCATCTGCAGGACCAAGACGCAGCGCCCGCAGCAAGACAACGCCCACTGCAAAACACAAAACCCCCGCCACAATCCAAAATACACTTGTCGCCATCACACCCTCGCTTTTCCCTTACCTAAGTCTTTTTGCTTTGGTAAAAAAGGGGGCAATCGCTGTGGCGCGCAATCGCGACATTATGCGGCAGGCTTTTGCCAAGCGATGTCGGATTTGTCGCAATTCTGCCGCAGACGTCTTGAAGTTCCATCTCAGATTATAACATAAGCAGGGGGCAACAAGGGGGCACCCATGAAACGTTATTCCGTATTCGCCATCGCGCGTGAAGCGATCAGCTATCATATGGGATGGGAGCGCGCTTGGGCCTCACCCGCGCCCAAGGCCGCTTATGATGCGATCATCATAGGGGCAGGTGGCCATGGACTGGCGACCGCCTATTTTTTGGGTAAAAATTACGGCATCACCAACGTCGCAATCTTAGAAAAGGGTTGGCTTGGGGGGGGCAATACGGGGCGTAACACCACGATCATTCGATCGAACTATTTGCAAGACAGCTCTGCCGCCATCTATGAAAAGGCGCGCTCCCTCTATGAGACGATGAGCCAAGATCTGAATTATAACGTGATGTTTTCCCCGCGCGGTGTGATGATGCTGGCCCAAACCCATCACGAGGTGCGCGGTTATCTTCGCACGGCGCATGCGAATAAATTACAAGGTGTGGCCACAGAATTCATCAGCCCGCAGCGCGTCAAAGAACTTTGCCCGATTATGAATATCGACGGGCCACGCTATCCTGTTTTGGGCGCTTTATGGCAGGCACGGGGTGGAACAGCGCGCCATGACGCTGTGGCTTGGGGCTATGCGCGGGCCTGCTCGGAAATGGGGATGGATATCATCCAACAATGCGAGGTGACGGGTGTGCGATCCGAAAATGGCCAAGTTGTCGGCGTGGACACCACCAAAGGCTATATCGGCACAAAAAAATTGGGCATCGTGGTTGCAGGTCATTCGGGCCAAGTGGCCGATATGGCGGGGTTTCGCCTGCCTGTCGAGGCGGTTGCTTTGCAGGCTTTGGTATCAGAGCCCATTAAACCCTGCATGGATGTGGTCGTTATGGCCAATACCGTGCACGGTTATATGTCGCAATCAGACAAAGGCGAGATGGTGATCGGTGGCGGCACGGATGGGTTTAATAATTTTACCCAACGCGGCTCCTTTCATCATATAGAGGAAACCTTGCGGGCCTTGATCGAAACCTTCCCGATGATTTCGCGCCTGAAAATGTTGCGCCAATGGGGGGGCATTGTTGATATGACGGGCGATCGATCCCCAATCATTTCCAAAACACCACTTGGCAATTGCTTTATCAATTGTGGTTGGGGCACAGGCGGGTTCAAGGCCATCCCTGGCTCTGGTTGGGCGATGGCAGAATTGATGGCCAAGGGCGAGCCGGGCGCTTTGGCGCAAGACTTCAATATGTGGCGCTTTCGCGAAGGCCAATTTATCGACGAATCCGTGGCTGCAGGGGTGGCGCATTGATGCGCTTTCACATTGACCTAAATACCTCGGGGGTTTGGG
>CAWUUC010000333.1:0-2675 GCA_963924905.1 uncultured Paracoccaceae bacterium | reverse complement strand
GCCCAAACCTGCGGCCAAAAAGACTGGCCCATACCGCGTGTCTTGCAACGCACTGGCCGCCACGATGGGCAAAAGCGGCAAAACACAAGGGTTAAGCAAGGTCGCCAGACCCGCAAAATATGCCAAACCAATCTGCAACATGCCTGCGCCCCCCGTCACCATCAGGTAACGCAAAACGCCATCATGTCAAAACCACATGATCGTGAAAAATGCGTGATCAATCTGGGCTGGATCACCCCGCCAGCGTCGCCGTCTGCGGCATCTGTCTATTTGAAATGGTCGGGGCGAGAAGATTCGAACTTCCGACCTACGGTACCCAAAACCGTCGCGCT
Organism: uncultured Paracoccaceae bacterium; assembly: GCA_963924905.1. GTDB lineage: Bacteria > Pseudomonadota > Alphaproteobacteria > Rhodobacterales > Rhodobacteraceae > Cypionkella. The sequence continues at coordinate 2,343 of CAWUUC010000333.1, read as the reverse complement.
ACCAGGCTGCGCTACGCCCCGACTGCGCGCTTCCTACGCCCAAAAATTCCGATTGAAAAGCCATCTTTGACAGGTTTTGAAAAAATTATCCGCTATTGCGTGCCGCAAGCAGATCCTGCGATTGTCGGATGCGCCATTTGATCGCCAACGGCGATGCCCATGCGCCGCGAAAGTCCGCCATTGATCTCTAGGACGAATTGCACATTTGGACCGCCATCAATCGTGCTTAGATCATTTGGAATGGCGTTTTCATGGATATGGGTGATGGTTCCCGACGGATCGGCAAACAACATATCCAGCGGAATCAGTGTGTTCTTCATCCAAAACTGGGCCTGTTTTGGCGCGGGAAAGACAAACAGCATCCCCGCCGCACTGGCCATATGGTCCCTGTTCATAAGCCCGACTTGTTGCTCGCTTGGTTCATCCGCAACCTCAACAGCGAAATTCGCCTTGGTCGATTGTGTCGAAATCTCTAGCCGATCCGCTTGGCAAGCCGCCTGTGCACCCGAGGCAAACGACAATGCCACAGCAAAAATCAGCGCCGTACTGCCGAATCCCAAGCCAAGACTTGCACCGCCATTTTGCCCCGTTTTCCGTTGGTGACGCGCAAACATACCGCTTCTCCCGCCTGCAAATCAGCAAATCCAGAATGGCTGACAACCTCGACGTGCAAAAACACATCTTCGCTGCTGCCCCAAATATTGGCGAACCCGAATCCTTTGGATTTATCAAACCACTTTACCCGCGCGGCCAGAATCGGCAATTGCAAAATATCACTGGCGCTTAGGCGATCCTCTTCTTCGGTAAGGTTGACGGCCATGCCGAGGGCCGCCTCAATTTTGACCACAACAACAGCCTGCAATCCGCGTGCCGTGCTTTGGGCTTGAAACCAAATTGGGGTGCCATCTGCGACAGAGCTTTGGCCATAATTTCGCAAAACATTCGCGTGCAACAAAACATCTGCACCGCCATCATCGGAAACGATAAATCCAAAGCCCTTAACAGGATCAAACCATTTCACCCGCCCCGACTGTGTTTCAGCCTGATCAAAATCGGTATTCATTCATATGCGCCAATCAATAGACATTCGTATAAATATTTTGCGTAGAAGAGAGCATGATTAACCAATAGACAAGTTAATTCATGCCCCAAATCAAAAATATTCTTGACTGGCAAAGTCGCTGTTCAAGGCGACAGGCGGTTGATTTCCCACGAATTTTCAACCGCTGCGCGAGTCCACTTGAAGCGATCATGCAAACGAAAAGCCCCATCTGCCCAAAATTCAATTTCTAGCGGAGTGATGCGAAATCCGCCCCAAAATGGCGGGCGCGTGGGGGCCGCACCATGCAGGGCCGTCATTTTGGCCACTTCGGCCATCAACGCCCCACGAGAGGACAAATGAGACGATTGCTTGCTGGCCCAAGCCCCAAGTCTAGATTGCAAACTGCGCGACGCATAATAAGAATCAGCCTGCGGCCCCTCTTCGCGACTGACCAGACCGCGCACCCGAATTTGACGCCGCAAGGATTTCCAATGCATCACAAAGGCCGCTTTGCCTGCAGCCTCGATTTCGCGGCTTTTGGCAGAGCCATAATTTGTATAAAACACAAAGGCGGCAGGTTCGATATCTTTAAGTAAGACCATCCGCGCATTGGGCATACCATCGGCATCGACGGTAGATAGGGCGATTGCGTTGGGATCGTTTATTTCGCTGGTCTCGGCCGCCGCCAACCATGATTTGGCGATCACAAAGGGATCATCGCCCGCAAAAATGCCATCTCGTTCCATAACCGACTCCTGAATTGCTGCCCTTGATGGAAGACGGGCTTTCGCCTAAAGACAGTGCAACAGATTACCTAAAGTGGGAATGAATTATGTCAACTGGACTTATGGCGGGAAAGCGTGGCCTTATCATGGGGCTTGCCAACGATAAATCCATCGCATGGGGCATTGCACAGGCAATCGCGGCGCAAGGCGCAGAGATTGCCTTTTCCTATCAAGGCGAGGCCCTGAAAAAGCGGGTAGAGCCGCTGGCGGCCTCTATTGGGATGAACACATTTATAGAATGTGACGTGTCATCCGAAGAGTCGATGGATGCGCTGTTTGCACAATTGCAAGAAAAATGGGGCCAGATCGACTTTTTGGTGCACGCGATTGGCTTTTCGGACAAGAACGAATTGCGCGGACGCTATGTCGACACCAGCCGCGCGAATTTCACAATGACAATGGATATTTCCGTCTATTCCTTTACCGCCGTATGCAAACGTGCGGCGGCAATGATGCCGACAGGTGGCAGCCTTTTGACGCTGACTTATAATGGCGCGGAAAAGGTCATGCCGCATT
>CAWUUC010000332.1:0-5719 GCA_963924905.1 uncultured Paracoccaceae bacterium | reverse complement strand
AGGGGATCTTCTTTTCACGGGCAAATTGTGCGGCCTTGATCTTACCTTCGGTGCCGCGTTCGCCAAATCCCCCCGGCACCAAGATCGCGCTAAAGCGTTCCAGATGGGGGGCGGGGTCTTCGCGTTCAAAGATTTCTGCATCAATCCATTCGGCGCGCACGCGCACACGATTGGCCATGCCGCCATGGGTCAGGGCCTCGGCGATGGATTTATAGGCATCTTCCAGTTGGGTGTATTTGCCCACGATGGCCACATGCACCTCGCCCTCGGCATTGTGCAGACGGTCCATAACATCTGTCCAGCGGTCCAGATTAGGCTTGGGCGCGGGCGAGATGCCAAAAGCGTCCAAGACCGCCTGATCCAGCCCTGCGTGATGATAGGCCAAGGGCGCGCCATAGATTGACTTCAAGTCATAGGCGGGGATCACAGCCTCTTTGCGGACATTGCAAAAGAGCGCGATCTTTTCCAATTCCTTTTCGGGAATGGGATGTTCTGATCGACACACCAGCACATCAGGCGCAAGGCCGATCGATTGTAATTCCTTAACCGAATGCTGGGTCGGTTTGGTTTTCAATTCGCCCGATGCTGCCAAATAAGGCAGCAAGGTCAAATGCATCAAGATAGACTGGCCGCGGGGGCGTTCATGAATGAATTGTCGGATGGATTCGAAAAACGGCAGACCTTCGATATCACCCACGGTCCCGCCGATTTCGCACAGCATGAAATCGACCTCTTCATCGCCGATGCGTAAGAAATCTTTGATTTCATTGGTCACGTGCGGGATAACTTGGATGGTCTTTCCCAAATAATCGCCGCGCCGTTCCTTTTCCAACACATTGGAATAGATCCGCCCTGAAGAGATAGAATCGGTCTGGCGTGCATGAACGCCAGTGAAACGCTCATAATGGCCCAAGTCCAAATCGGTTTCCGCGCCGTCATCTGTGACAAACACTTCGCCATGTTCAAATGGCGACATTGTGCCGGGATCGACGTTCAAATAGGGATCCAATTTACGCAGGCGCACTGAATAACCGCGGGCTTGAAGCAGGGCCCCCAATGCAGCCGATGCAAGACCCTTGCCCAAGGATGACACAACCCCGCCCGTGATAAAGATATAACGTGCCATTGGCGGCCCCCGTGTTGGTTAAATTGGACGATTCGGCGCAAAAAGAATCGCAGCATCACGGGATTTGACAAGTAGTCCAATCTGGACCCTTACGCAACCGTGACGCTAGATGATGATAGAATTCTTTTGAATATCCCTAGGGATAGGGTCAGTTTGCAGGTGCTGCGGGTGGTGTTGCAGGTGCTGCGGGTGGGGCTGCCGGCGCATCGCCCGCCGTTGGTGGCAACAGGTCACCGCCAAGGTCTGGCGCCGCGGGCGCAGTCGCCGTTGGCACTGTGCCGCCCAATTGATCAATCACGCTGCGGCCGTTTGAACTGCTGGCTGCCAATATCGTCAGGGTGATGGATGTGATGATAAACCCAGTGGCCAAACCCCAAGTGATCTTGCCCAAAGCCGTCGCGGCGGACCGTCCCGAAACAGCGCCACCACCACCACCGCCCATACCCAAACCGCCGCCCTCAGACCGTTGCAAAAGAACGATCACAATCAGCAACAAAGCAAGGATCAAATGGATGGTAAGAACAACGTTTTCCATGGGAAGGCTTTCTGTGGTTTTGGCGACCTACTTAGGGGCAGATCATCCTTTACGCAAGCCCAAGCGTGGGGCGGATTTGTCAGGCAGTTTGGACGGCTTTAGGTCGGATGCTCACAAACAGCAGACAATTTGTTGCCGTCAGGATCACGCAGATAACAGGCGTAGAAATGATCCCCATAGGGCCGCAGCCCCGGCGCGCCCTCATCCGTGCCGCCATTTTCCAGTCCCGTGGTATAAAAGGCATCGACAACCGCGCGACTTGCCGCTGCAAAGGCAACCATTGTCCCGTTCCCTTGGCTGGCGGGCAGACCGTCATAGGGTTTTGTGATCCAAAGCTGAGTGCGAGGGGCATCTTTTGGGCCATACCCCAATTCGTTAGGTTCTTCGGCGCGCAAGCTTAGACCCAAAGGTGCCAAAGCTGCATCGTAAAAGCGTTTGGCGCGGTCAAGATCACGGGTCCCTAGGGTTAAGTAAAGAAACATTATATCCTCCATTTGCCTTCTTCGTGGCGGGTGCCGAACACTCTGTCCAGCGGATTTGTGATTTTGTGGTTTCATATGGCCGCGCGCACCGTTATAGGTCAGGCGGTTTTTCCAACATGATAGGATGCACCATGGCCAATGTTGTCGTTGTCGGCGCCCAATGGGGTGACGAGGGCAAGGGGAAGATTGTAGACTGGCTGTCAGAGCGCGCTGATGTGATCGCGCGTTTTCAAGGGGGGCATAACGCAGGCCATACCCTTGTTATTGATGGCAAAGTTTACAAACTGTCGCTGCTGCCTTCTGGAATTGTGCGCGGCGGCAAGCTGTCAGTGATCGGCAATGGTGTTGTCTTAGACCCATGGCATTTGATCACTGAAATCGAAAAATTGCGGGGCCAAGGTGTTGAGATTACGCCCGAAAACCTGATGGTTGCCGAGAACGCGCCCTTGATTCTGCCGATCCACGCTGAACTGGACCGCGCGCGCGAGGGTCAGTCGGGCGTTGCTAAAATTGGCACAACTGGGCGCGGCATTGGCCCTGCTTATGAAGATAAAGTCGGACGGCGCGCTATTCGTGTGGCTGACTTGGGAGATGAGGCCACTTTAATTGCGCGCGTGGACCGCTTGCTCAACCATCACGATGCCTTGCGCCGTGGCTTGGGCATTGATCCCATTGACCGTGACGCGCTGATCGCGCAGTTGCGCGCGATTGCACCGCAAGTTTTGCCCTATGCCAAACCTGTTTGGAAAGTGCTGCATGATGCGCGCCGTGCGGGCAAACGCATCTTGTTTGAAGGCGCGCAAGGTGCGCTTTTGGATATTGATTTTGGCACTTACCCCTATGTGACATCATCCAATGTGATCGCAGGCCAAGCGGCCACCGGCACAGGCATGGGGCCAGGCGCGATTGATTTCGTGCTGGGGATTGTCAAAGCCTATACGACCCGCGTGGGCGAAGGACCGTTTCCTGCTGAATTGTTTGACGCGGACGGCGCGCGTCTGGGCGAACGTGGGCATGAATTTGGCACAGTGACGGGTCGTAAACGGCGGTGTGGTTGGTTCGATTCGGTTTTGGTGCGCCAAACCTGCATCACATCGGGAGTTAAGGGCATTGCCCTGACAAAACTGGATGTTTTGGATGGGTTTGAGACGCTGAAAATCTGCGTTGCCTATGATTTGGACGGGGTGCGGTTGGATTATTTGCCAACCGCCGCTGATCAACAGGCGCGTTGCAAACCAATCTATGAAGAGATGGAAGGCTGGTCGCAGACCACGGCTGGCGCCAGATCTTGGGCCGATTTGCCTGGGGCTGCGGTGAAATATGTCCGCAGGATCGAGGAATTGATCGGCTGCCCCGTGGCATTGCTGTCAACCTCGCCCGAGCGTGACGACACGATCCTTGTCACCGACCCTTTTGCGGACTGACCCCATGGCCCTGTCCTACAAAGCGCGGCGCAGATGGGCCTTAGTGCTGTTGTTGATCGGGATGCCGATCTATGTCGTGATCGCATTAAACGTCATCGTGCAGGTCGAAAGATTGCCAATTTGGGCCGAAGTTCCCGTCTATCTTTTGTTGGGGACTGTCTGGATCGTGCCCTTTAGGCGCATCTTCTTGGGAATTGGACAAGTCGATCCTGACGATAAACCACCTCAAGACTAAAAAAAGGCGCAAGGGACCTTGCGCCTTTTTTCAAACCTAACGCAAAAGCCTCAATTTACATTGCCATCCGCAAGGCGTCTTGCAACATTTCGGATCGATCAGTGACGGCAAAAAGCCCCGTTTCAACCTCGGAAATGCGGCCCAAGTCAATGAGTTCTTGGAACACCTTAAGCGAAGTTTCGCGGTTGATGGGCAATGGGTCGTGGATGCTGGCCATCAGACGCACCAATTGGCGGCGGCGAAACAACGGCTCTCCCTTGACATGCGCGCAATAAATGGCGGCTGCCTCCATCATTTCGATCAGGCTATTTGCGCCCAAGCGATCCGAGAAATCGTCAAAGGTTTCTATTTCAAGGAAGATATTTTCGCCTTCCTCCAGACCATCCATTTCGTCATCGTCGAAGATATTTGTAACATTTGCGGTCTGTTTAGGGGCGGGATTGGGATGAACACGCTGCGCCGATACCAACACAAGGGGCGTGATATGTTCCGATTTTTGGGCAGGGGTGCTTTCGACCGCGCGCTCAAGGTCTTGGCGATACGCGTTCAGCGCGCGCGCGCCCAGATCCTTCAAATCCGATGCGCGTTCGGCATTTTTGGCAACCACAGCCGCCTTTAATTGTGCAATTTCATTGCGGCGGCGTTTTGCGGCGTCGCTTTCCATATCGGCATTGGCCCGTGCGATCATTTGACTGACAGCATCATCGTTGGGAACAATGGCAGGTCCCGCGGATTCCAACGCGTTCAGCTCTGCAATCAAGGCGTCTTCGGCTTGTTTGGACAAAAGGCTTCGTTTGGCTATCGGGTGATCTGCGCCGTGTGCGCCTGTTGAAATTTCCGTGGCAATTATATCTTGGGGTGTTGGCGTAATGCGGCGGATCCGCACAACCCGCGTGCGCGGATGTGGGACGCGTGGCACCTCTGCGGGCGCAGCAATCTCGGACGGCGGGACTATGTTGGTTGCAAAATCAATCGCAGGCGTATCATTCAGATCAGCGTGCTCATCTTCAATATAGTCGTCCTCGGCTTGATGCGGGATCAGCGATATCTCGTCCAATGGTTCTGGTTCAGGCGAATTGGCGGCCTGATCCGAATTTGGAACGGCGTGATCTTTGGCGGCTTCTTGCGGCATTTCCGCGTCGGTTGCGATGGTGTCCGCCCGCAGATTGGCAAAGCGCGCCATAATTTGATCTTCGAGATCAGGCGAAACAGGTTGCACGGCAGGGGCTTGTACGGCAGGGGCGGGCACTTGTTCGGTGGGGATGGATGGCATGACAGTGTCACTTGCGCGCAAGATCACGCCCGCATCGCTGACACGCGCCTCAACACGGCGGCTGATTTCGCGTTCGGCAATTTTGTGCAGCATCGCAGCATCTGGCACTGGCGGTTCGGCCCCAAAATAGCGATCGTCAGCCGCCAAGTCGCGAAAATATTCCGCAATCGCCTTCATCGTATTGAATGGATCGTCAAAACCCTCCAAGGTACAGGAGAAGGTTCCGTAAGATACCGTTAAAATTTTACTCGCACCGGTCATATGTGCATGCCTTTTACCACTTTACCATTGAACCTTGCTACATCATTCGGTTCAATTCCATGATCAGAATGGGGCAATTCAAAGGATTGTTTGTGTTCATTGCCCATCGTCTTTGCCACAATTGCCAATCCTATATTGGGGTCTAGTATCGTTATGATTTTACCATTTGTCGACTCTTTGTGTGGCGTCACTTTGGCCGGGGGCGGGCCATTTTCAGGCGCGGCCCTGTCCAAAGCACGAGCATTGGCACCTTGTTTGGTGGGTGCAGATGGGGGGGCGGATCGGTTGCTGGCGCTTGATGCTGTCCCTGACGCTGTGATGGGCGATCTTGATTCCCTTTCCCCCAAGGCGCGTTTGTTGTTGGGCGATAAGGTTCATCATAT
>CAWUUC010000331.1:0-2610 GCA_963924905.1 uncultured Paracoccaceae bacterium | reverse complement strand
AAACGGCCGCGCCTTTTGCGTTTTGGTGGGCCCGGAGGGATTTGAACCCCCAACCAAGGCGTTATGAGCGCCCTGCTCTAACCGTTGAGCTACAGGCCCACGCGATATCTGCCTATCAGATGCGCGCGCAGGGTCAAGTCTTGGAAAAACTGGTTGTGAAAAACTGCAGCGGCGTTGCGCGCCGGCGCATGATCGTATAGTTGCGCGTCAAAGCGCGGATTCCTTTGGAGAGATCGTATGACATCGGGCAAAGTGACGGGGCATAATGGTTTGACCTATGCTGATGCGGGCGTTGATATTGATGCGGGCAATGCATTGGTTGAACGGATCAAACCTGCCGCCAAGACAACCCAGCGCCCTGGCACAATGTCAGGTCTAGGTGGATTTGGTGCCTTGTTTGACCTTAAGGCAGCGGGCTATAACGATCCCATCCTAGTGGCGGCAACCGATGGGGTGGGGACCAAATTGCGGATCGCGATTGATACCGGCAATGTGGACACAATCGGCGTTGATTTGGTGGCGATGTGCGTCAATGATCTGGTTTGCCAAGGCGCAGAGCCGCTGTTTTTTCTAGATTACTTCGCTACGGGCAAGTTGGATTTGGACCAAGCCACCCGCATTATCAACGGTATTGCCGCAGGGTGTGCGGCATCAGGCTGTGCCTTGATCGGGGGTGAGACCGCCGAAATGCCCGGCATGTATCATAAGGGCGATTTTGATTTGGCGGGGTTTGCCGTGGGCGCGATGGAGCGCGGTGCAGATTTGCCCAATGATGTTGCTGTTGGCGATGTCATCTTGGGTCTTGCATCGAACGGCGTTCACTCCAACGGTTATTCCTTTGTGCGAAAAGTCGTCGAGATGTCGGGTCTGGGATGGGATGCGGATTGCCCCTTTGGCGATGGCACTTTGGGGGCGGCGCTTCTGGCCCCTACACGGCTTTATGTCAAACAAGCACTCGCTGCGGTGCGGGCAGGGGGTGTGCATGCCTTGGCCCATATTACGGGCGGCGGTTTGACAGAAAATCCACCCCGCGTTTTGCCCGAAGGCATGGCTTGCGCGATTGATCTGTCGGCATGGACCTTGCCGCCTGTGTTTCAATGGTTAGCAAAAACCGCCAATATGTCCCAAACTGAACTGCTGAAAACCTTTAACTGCGGTATTGGCATGGTGCTGATCGTGTCGGCGGATCGCGCCGCAGACTTGACCGACTTGCTGCGCGCCGAAGGCGAAACTGTCGTCACCTTGGGCAAAATCACAGCTGGCGAGGGTGTGATCTATTCGGGCCATTTGCTGTGAAGCGCGTTGCCATCCTGATTTCGGGTGGCGGCTCAAATATGATGGCGCTCTTGAATGATATGGCGGGCGATCATCTTGCCCGCTGCGTTTTGGTGGCCAGCAATGATCCGTTTGCGGGTGGTTTGGCAAAGGCGGCTGCCTTAGGGATTCCCACGCTTGGCCTTGATCATCGTGGAAAACCGCGCGCCTCCTTTGAGGCCGAGTTGGTCCAGCATCTATCGAACGCCCAGCCTGATATCATCTGCCTTGCAGGGTTCATGCGGATACTGACCCCCGCCTTTGTGACCCAATTCACAGGGCGGATGTTGAACATCCACCCCTCGCTTTTGCCAAAATATCCAGGGCTGCACACCCATCAACGTGCCTTAGATGCGGGCGATACGACGGCGGGCTGCAGCGTACATCAAGTCACCGCTGATCTGGATGCTGGCCCCATCCTTGGCCAAGCCACGGTCGATATTACCCAAGAGGACACAGCCCAAACCTTGGCCGCCAAGGTTTTGACCCAAGAGCACCGTCTTTATCCTGCCGTCTTGCGCCGCTTCGCCTTGGGCGACACCACCCCAATATTTTTATAGCATCACAGCCCCTGATTGCGTTTGCGGCCTGATCTTGTGCAAACCCTTTGCAATCGGCGTCAATCAGCCTATAGGGCGTTCATGCGGGATACCCCCGCGCCCCAATGAAAGACCAACATGCGCACGATCACCACGACAGAAGACCTAGCCGCGTTTTGCACCCGCGCAAAAGCCGAACCTTACGTCACCATCGACACCGAATTTCTGCGCGAGCGCACCTATTGGTCGAAATTGTGTTTGATCCAGATCGCCCTTGCAGGCAAGGACGGCGAAGGCGTGCTGATCGACCCGATTGAAGGCGCGGATATGTCATTGGAACCTTTGTATGACCTGTTTCGTCATACATCGACCGTCAAGGTCTTCCATGCCGCCCGTCAAGACCTCGAGATTTTCTTTGTCGAAGGCAACGTCTTTCCTACCCCGATGTTTGACACCCAAGTGGCAGCGATGGTCTGCGGCTTTGGCGAGCAGGTCGGCTACGAGACCTTGGTCAAAAAGATCGTTAAGGCAGATTTGGATAAAACCTCGCGCTTTACAGATTGGTCGCGTCGCCCGCTGTCTGATGCACAAAAAGATTACGCTTTGGCCGATGTCACCCATTTGCGCATCATTTATGAAACCCTTGCGGCGCAAATCGTCAAATCTGGCCGCGAGGCTTGGGTCGAAGATGAGGCTGCGATTTTAACAGATCCCGCCTCCTATACCGTCCATCCAGACGAGGCTTGGCTGCGCGTCA
>CAWUUC010000330.1:0-6229 GCA_963924905.1 uncultured Paracoccaceae bacterium | reverse complement strand
AGGACATTCAAGTCAAGGCGCTGCGATCGGTTCCTGGGTTTGGAGGTGTGAAGTTCTTCCGACCTGGATATGCTGTGGAATATGACTTCTTCCATCCCACACAACTTCATCATAGTCTTGAAACAAAAAACCTCAAAAACCTGTTTTTCGCAGGGCAAATCAACGGGACAACAGGTTATGAAGAGGCAGCGGCCCAAGGTTTGGTCGCTGGTTTGAACGCAGCCGCCCAAGCGCAAGACTTGGCGCCTGTTCTGTTCAGCCGCGCTGAAAGTTATATTGGTGTGATGCTAGACGATTTGACGTCACAAGGTGTGACAGAGCCGTATCGTATGTTTACCTCGCGTGCGGAATATCGGCTGACCCTGCGTGCAGATAACGCTGATCAGCGTCTGACAGATAAGGCCATTGCGTTGGGCTGCGTCTCTGGTGCCCGCGCCAACCTGCACGTGCAAAAAATGGCCACTCTGTCAGCGGCGACGCAGTCCCTGATATCGGTATCGCTGACCTCTAAAGCATTGTTGAATGCGGGGATTATGATCAGCCAAGATGGCGGTCGTAAAACTGGTCTTGAGGCGCTTGCGCTGCAAGAGGGGACTGTTGAAAAGATTGTGTCTTTGGTCCCGTCATTTGGCGCGTTTTCGCCCGATATCCAGGACCAAATCGCGAAAGATGCCCTATATGTGCAATATATCGACCGCCAGCAAAAGGATATCGAAAGGTTGAAAGCCGATGAAAACCTTAATATCCCAGCTGATTTTGATTTTGATGCGCTTTCGGGTCTGTCGAATGAGTTGACGCTCAAATTGAACCGTCATCGGCCTGCAAATATAAATCAAGCCAGTCGGATAGAGGGTATTACACCAGCGGCTCTGCTGCTGATCATGGCTGGTCTGCGTCGTCAAGGGCGGCAAAGGTTGGGCGCTTGATGGAAAATTCGTTGCCCGACTGGCTGGATGTTTCACGTGAAACACATGAAAAACTTATAGCCTATAGCCACGAAATCATCCGCTGGAACAAAACAATTAATTTGGTATCCAAGGCATCGATTCCAGATCTTTGGGCGCGACATATTTTAGATTCGGCGCAGATTTATCAGTTTGGGGTGGCGGGTCGATGGATGGATATCGGCAGCGGTGGCGGTCTTCCTGGTATTGTCATGGCGATTATGGGTGCGTCGGATGTGGTTTTGGTCGAGTCAGATGCGCGCAAGGCGACGTTTTTGCGTCAGATATCACGGATTTTGGGCCTAAATGTGCAGGTTTTAAACCAAAGAATTGAATCTATTTCCCCAATGGGTGCGAAAACCGTGTCGGCGCGGGCATTGGCCCCTTTAACAAACCTGTTAGAGTATGCAAATTACCATTTGGACCAAGGCGGAATGGCTGTATTGCCCAAAGGCCGCGCTGCAGCAGATGAATTGGATGCGGCGGCAAAGACTTGGCGGTTTGACTGTGATACCCACACCAGCCGCACTGATCCAGAGGCGTCTGTTCTGGTTTTAAGAAACATAGTTAGGATCTAGGGGTATTTATATGTCGGCGCCGAAAATTATATCGATTGCCAACCAAAAGGGCGGTGTTGGTAAAACGACAACAGCCATAAACCTGTCGGCAGGATTGGTCGAGCGCGGCGCGCGGGTTTTGCTGGTGGATTTAGACCCGCAAGGAAATTCTTCCACAGGACTGGGAATTTTGCCGTCTATGCGGGCTAAGACCAGTTACGATCTTTTGATGGATGATGCCCGCCTTGCCGATGTGATCCAAGAAACAAATACCCACGGCCTATTCGTGTCGCCTGCCAATGCGGATCTAGCATCGGCCGACATTGACCTTGTTTCAAATGAAAAGCGCAGCTTTTTACTGCATGACGCCTTGCGTGGTCCAGAAATGGAACAATTAGATTTTGATTTCATCCTGATTGACTGCCCACCATCGCTGAGTTTGCTGACCATCAACGCGCTGATAGCCAGCAATACAGTTCTTGTACCACTTCAGGCCGAATTTTTCGCCCTAGAGGGCCTGTCGCAATTGATGGTGACGATCCGCGAAGTGCGACAGACCGCCAATCCGACGCTCCGTATCGAAGGTGTGGTGTTGACGATGGTGGACAGCCGCAATCGCCTTTCCCAACAAGTTGAGGCGGATGTGCGCGAAACCTTGGGCGATTTGGTGTTCAAAACCACGATCCCACGCAATGTACGCCTTAGCGAGGCGCCGTCTTATGCCCAGTCCGTCCTAGCCTATGACACAGCGTCTCGGGGTGCGATGGCCTATCGGGGGCTTGTTTCTGAGGTGGTGGCTCGCCATCCCATAATCCGTTGAATGGAAAGGCTTTTGTGATGGAAAAAAAGACTCAAGATCGTCGCGGTTTGGGGCGTGGATTGTCGGCGTTGATGGCGGATGTAAATCTGGACGCGTCGCGCAGCAGCGGTGAATCTGTCCGTGCGCCCGATTCGAGCTTGCCGATTGAAAGCATTTTTCCAAACCCGAACCAACCGCGTCGCTATTTTGATGCAGACGCTTTGGCTGATCTGGCGGCATCTATCCGCACAAAAGGCGTGATCCAACCGCTGATCGTTCGGCCTGCGGGCAACGGCAAATATGAAATTGTTGCGGGCGAACGGCGTTGGCGTGCTGCACAGGCGGCCAACCTGCATCAATTGCCCGTCATTATTCGCGATTTTAGCGATGTTGAGATGTTGGAAATCGCCATCATCGAAAATATTCAGCGGGCCGACCTTAATCCCTTGGATGAAGCAGAGGCTTACCGTCAACTGATGGATAAATTCGGGCATACCCAAGAAAAAATCGCCGAAGGTTTGTCGCGCAGCCGTAGTCATATCGCCAATCTGCTGCGTCTGCTTAATTTGCCATCTGACGTCCAAGAAATGGTGCGCTCTGGTGTATTGTCAGCGGGTCATGCGCGGGCGCTGGTTGGAAATCCTGATGCGTCATCGGTGGCCCAACAGATTGTTACCCGTGGTTTGTCGGTCCGCGCGGTTGAAGATTTGGTACGTAAACAATCTAAACCGACGAAGACGGCGCGTTTGAACCCGTCAAGCAAAGACGCAGACACGCGCGCCTTGGAAGGTGATCTGAGCGCCAGTCTTAAAATGACCGTTGAAATTCATCATGATGCCAGTGGGCAGGGTGGCACGCTTGAGGTGAAATACACGACTCTGGATGATCTAGACCTATTGTGTCGCGCCCTTACCTTAATCGAACGTCCTCTGGATTAATTGTTCATCGCCCTAAGTATTGCGTTTAGAACGATTTTTCCATCGTCAGTCGCGATCAATTGGTCGTTTTGCGTGATGACTTTACCAAGATCAATCAAGTGATCGATGATTTTTTGGCTGATGTCGTGGCCCTTAATAGAGCGATAGCGCGACATCGACATACCTTCTTTCAGGCGCATAGACATCATCATATATTCCAGCGCGTGATCTTCAGCGTCCAATGCAACCCGCGCCAACTCTCCATTCTGTTTGGTTTTTACCATGTCCAACCACAACTGGGGCGGTTTTGGACATTCCGTCGCCCATCTTTGACCGCCCAACGTCAATCGGCCGTGTGCGCCCGGGCCAATCCCGACATAATCACCCCCACGCCAATAGACCAAATTGTGCTGAGATTCAGCGCCTTCGATGGCGTGGTTGGAAATTTCATAACCTGACATTCCAAACTTTGCCGTCAATTCTTGTGTTATGGCGTACATATCGGCAGAAATATCATCATTGGGAATACCCAGCAATTTTCCTGCACGGTGACGATCGCCAAATGCCGTTCCATCTTCGATCGTCAATTGATAAAGCGACAGATGGTCAACAGCTAATGTCAGGGCCTTTGTTAACTCATCTTGCCAATCTGCCAACGTTTGGTCTTGGCGCGCATAGATGAGGTCGAAATTCACCCGATCAAAATGTTTTCGTCCGATTTCATAGGCGGCCAAGGCCTCTGCTGCGGTATGTAGGCGGCCCAACCGTCTAAGGTCGGCATCATTCATCGCCTGCATACCCATTGATATGCGCGATATTCCCGCTTGCCGAAATGCCGCAAACCGCCCCGACTCGATGGAACTGGGATTGGCTTCAAGGGTGATTTCGGGATCATTTCGCATTGACCAAGTCGCGCGAATTTTATCAACGACTGCGGCAACCAGATCCGGATCCATCAACGAAGGCGTGCCGCCTCCAAAAAACACAGTGTCCAACCGCCGGCCCTTGGTTTCACGGCCAGCGCGGTCTATTTCAGCCAAATAGGCGGTTTCCCAAGCTTTTTGGTCAATACTGGCCACGACATGGCTATTAAAATCACAATACGGGCATTTTGAAGCACAAAACGGCCAATGCAAATACAGCCCAAATCCGCCCAATTCCCAATCCGACTGCGTCATGGCTGTTTCACGTGAAACAACCCGCAATCAGTAACGCAAAGGCCTGCGCGCGGTGGCTGATGCGATTCTTTTCCGCGTCGGTCATTTCGGCAAAGGTTAGATCAGAACCATCTGGTTGAAAGATCGGATCATACCCATGGCCGTTATCACCCCGCATCGGCCAAACAACTTGGCCCGATAGGACGCCCTCAAACACCTCGTCATGGCCATCAGGCCAAGCCAGAACAAGCGTGCTGCGAAATTGTGCAAAGCGGGGAAACGGCGCCTTTTTCGTCTCTAACTCGGCCCAAGTGCGCGTCATTGCCATTGTGAAATCGCGACCATTGGGGGTTTCGGCCCAATCGGCAGTATAGACACCTGGTGCGCCATTCAGACCATCAACGCTGATCCCCGAATCGTCAGCGAGCGCTGGCATATTGGTCGCCCGCGCGGCTGCGTGGGCTTTAATGCGCGCATTTCCGACGAAAGTTGACTCAGACTCAATCGGTTCGGGCAGGCCCAAACTGCCCGCAGAAACAGCCCGCACAGCAAACGGGGCCAAAAGTGCCTCTATCTCACGCAATTTGCCCGTGTTATGGGTGGCGACAACCAGTGTTGGTTCTGAAAACCGCCGCATCATGCCAGACCAAGCACAGCTTTTTGTGCCTGAACAAGGGCTTCACCACCGCGCAAAGATAAGTCCAACAACTGATCCATTTCTGCACGCGAAAATGTCGCACCCTCGGCTGACATCTGAATTTCGATCAACTTTCCGCGACCTGTCATGATGAAATTGCCGTCGGTGCCTGCTGTCGAATCCTCGGCATAGTCCAAATCCAGCACGGATTGGCCTGCATAAATGCCGCTGGACACGGCCACAACATGGTCAATCATCGGATCAGACGCGATGACGCCCGATTTCATCAGCTTGTTCATCGCCAAACGCAGCGCGACCCAGCCACCTGTGATTGATGCACAGCGCGTGCCGCCATCGGCTTGTAAAACATCGCAATCAATGACGATCTGACGTTCGCCCAAGGCTGAGCGATCAACGCCAGCACGCAAAGCGCGACCTATAAGACGTTGAATTTCCTGAGTTCTTCCTGATTGCTTGCCAGCAGCGGCCTCTCGGCGGGTACGGCTGTTAGTGGCGCGGGGCAACATACCATATTCCGCAGTCACCCAGCCAAGGCCTGTGTTTTTCAAAAACGGGGGTGCTTTGTCCTCAATTGTTGCCGCGCAAAGCACATGTGTCTCGCCCATTTTGATCAGGCATGATCCTTCGGCGTGTTTCATTACGTTGATTTCTAGCGATACGGATCGCATCTCGTCTAGTTTTCGTCCAGAGGGGCGCATAAAATTTCCTTTCTTGCTTGCCCTCAGATATGCTGAGCGTATCGATTGATGCAACCCTCATTGACGTTTTTGGGTTTTGCGGCCTATGGTCGCTACCGATTTGGAAAAGCATAATGACAGACGGCATCAACGGTCTTAGCGATATGAATGAGCGCACGCGCGAAGTGTTTCGCCGTGTCGTTGAAGGGTATATTGCCTCTGGTGATCCAGTTGGGTCTAGAACGCTGACGCGCACGATGTCCGAACGCCTTTCTGCTGCGACTATTCGAAACGTCATGCAAGATCTTGAAATATCAGGTCTTTTAAATAGCCCCCACATATCTGCGGGGCGAATTCCCACTCAGCAGGGTCTTCGATTGTTTGTCGATGGATTGCTGGAAATGTCCGATGTAGGCGATGAGGATCGCACCCTGATGGACACCGCCGCGCAGGGCAGCGCGCACGATATCCCGACAATGCTGGATCAAATCAGCAGTACTTTGTCAGGTATCACACGCGG
>CAWUUC010000329.1:0-4011 GCA_963924905.1 uncultured Paracoccaceae bacterium | reverse complement strand
GTCAGCGTGATTTGGGCCGTTTCATAGGCATTTAGGGTTATATCCGTGCCAATCGCGCCCAATGCCGCGCTGGTCAAGAAGATTTCATCAAGGGTCGCGGCACTGTTAACGCCGGCAATTGTGCCCAAAATCAAAGCCTCGCTGCGCGCAACCCCGCCGATGAAAGTCTCTAATGAAGCGATCAGGGGCAGGGCGTTCACATCGGTTGGCTGTGCCGAATTGGTGCGGTTGACGATATAAAGGACGGCACGATCCCCACCCGCAAAGGCGCGTTGCAAGATGGCGGCCTCGGCCTCGGTGGTCAGATTTGGCGCGTTGGATAGGCTGACGGCGGCTGTTCCGTGCAAAGCGTCGCTCATCATCGCAAACAGCGCGCCGCCTGCACGGATGAGATCGTCCCCATTCCGCGCCGAAATGAGCGCGGTGCTGTCAATATTATACCCGATGTAGTTGGTGACAGACACAAAGCCCAAAAGAGAGGCCGTATGAATTTGCAACATCCCCAGGGCCGCGTCTGACAGGTTGGGCGTTCCATTATAGGCCCAAGCATCGTTGCGAAATTGCACATGGGACAAGGCGGGATCATTTTGCCAATAGCGCATGATGGCCGCCAAATTGGCTTGATAATTCCCTTTGATTCCAATCCCAAAATAGCTGTCCCAAGTTATGTTGAGCGTGTTGGTCGCGGTGAGCGTTTGGCTGCCCAACCCGTGCAAATCAATCGCATCAATTTTACTTGCCGCCGATGCCCCATCCGCGCCGAATGTGGATTTCAACACATCAAAAAATGCCGCTTGTTGGCCATTGGCAATCCAATTGGGCGGCTGGATCACGATTTGCGGACGGGGTATAGCGCTGGATATATCGCCTAAAATTGCATCCAGCGCATTAACCAAAAATGCTGAAACCTTGGCATAGCCCAAATAAGCGGGGGATCCATAATCGACTGTGCGGCCTTGAAATTCATTGCCGATATGAATGGATTCGATCGTAACACCCAAGGCCGCCGCAGCGCCGATCAGATCCTTTTGGATGAACTGCGTTAAAGCCTGCTCTTGCCCGCGAAAGCCAGCGGTTTGCGTTACAGGGTCCAAAAACGGCGCATCATCCAAGGTGAAATTCAACGCCAGATTCTGCGCCGCGCAATATTCCAAAACCCGATGTAAGCCCGCCAGATCCTCTGGATCATTTATGTTAAAGAGCCGCGATTCTGTCCCGCCCGGATAGCGGATCGACCCGACACCCAAAAAATCCAATGCAATCGTGGTTTCTGTGACACCATTCAATGTGCGGCCATAATTGGTCGACGCACCCGTTAGAATTTCACCCGTTGGACTGTTATTGACGCGCTCAAACGCCTCGCCCGATTTGACCACCGTTCCAAAAAAGCGATCATTTATCTGGGATGCAGTTAGATTGGGCAGAGCAGCCCCAAATTCAACCATGACAAATCACTCACAACAAACAATAAACTATATTTTCTTGTAGATCGTGACCATTTCATGCGTCATTAACGAATGTTAAGTATGGGCTGATTTTTGCCGCAATGTTGCCATAATGCTACTTTTCGGGCGAGTCTGTGGCCTTTATGACTCCAAAAAACTGTAAAGCAGCCTCTAGATCCGCGCTCGCTTTGGCGTCAGACCCTTTGTATTCGGCCTTAAGGGAATCAAATTTTTGGCGCAAAGCCTTTTTCTCATCGCCCTTACAATCATTCCAAGGACGCCCTTGCAACGCCATATGCAGCACATAATAGGCAATAAAATGGGGTGCGACGCCCGAGGCGAGAAGACGCCGATAGGCACTATCTGCGCCCATCGCGCGCAGATCATCAGCGGAATGGATGCCCGCTTTGGCGCATTGCGCCTCTGTTGCGGGACCAAGATTGGGGATGGCAGAAATCGGGGTCGTCATGCCCCAGATCCCGCACCACGCATCCTATATGGACGCCCAATCGCGATAGATCGGGGTCGAACCTTGTTGTTGCTGTTGGGAAGGTTGGGGCGTTTGGCCCTGTTGCGCGGGGGCATTGCTGCCGCCTTGTTGGGATGTGCTCGACATCGTCGCTCCGTTTGGCTGTGGATATAACCACATTATTGTGCCGGAATTTATGTCTAAATTGCGGCGTTGTGATGCGGGCGTAACGGATTTACGACGGCTTTGCAACAACTGTTGCGGGAAATCCCACTTCAAGCAGGGCAACCAACAGACTATCTATAGCTGCCTGTGTTGTCAGGGTAACACTGCGGGTGGCCAAATCCACTTGGACATTGCCCGACAAAGGCGCAAGCGCAGCCTCGACACTGGCTTTGCAATGCCCACAATTCATATCTGGAACCGAAAGGGTGATCATCATAGTCTCCATAGGGTAAAGAATTCGCTGTCTGCCCAAGACTGTGTTACCCCGACTTGACGCCCCGCGCAAATAGATCATGTCTTAGGGTAAAGGTGGAATGTGATGCAAAATGTGACCCTATCACTCGAAGGGATGACCTGCGCCTCTTGTGTGGCCCGCGCTGAACGTGTGTTGGGCAATGTGGCTGGTGTGTCCAAAGCCAGCGTTAATTTGGCCACAAGATCAGCAGATGTGCGTTTTCAAAATCCTGCAGAAATTGATATGATGATCACGGCGCTGACGCGGGCGGGCTATCCCGCCAGTCTGACGGCTGCGCCACCAGAACCCGCCATTTGGCCCCGTGCCGCCCTTGCAGCGGCCCTAACTGCGCCAGTGTTTTTGATCGAAATGGGCGGTCATATTTGGCCTGATTTGCATCATCTGCGGATGGCGATGGTGGGTGATACATCTTGGGGTGCTGTGCAGTTTTTGTTGATCAGTATCGTTTTGTTCTGGCCAGGCATGATCTTTTTTACCAAAGGCATTCCTGCCTTGCTGCGCGGCGCGCCAGATATGAATGCGCTTGTTGCGATGGGGGCGGGGGCTGCATGGGCCTATAGTGCGGCGGTCGTGTTTTTGCCGCAACTGATACCTGACCATTCTCTTTACTTTGAGGCGGCGGGGGTGACCGTCACCTTAATCCTATTTGGGCGCACGCTTGAGGCGCGCGCGCGCGGTGTAGCGGGCCAAGCGATTGGCCGATTGATCGCCTTGCAGCCCAAAACAGCCCGTAAGTTAATTGGGACCGATTGGATCGAGGTGGAGATTGCCGAGTTGGCCGTTGGAGATCATGTGATGATCCGCCCGGGTGAACGTTTGGCCGCAGATGGTCGCGTGATTGCGGGGCAATCCAGCATTGATGCGGCGATGTTGACGGGCGAACCCTTGCCCGTTTTTGTCACCATTGGCGATCAGGTGACAGGGGGTACAGTCAATGGGGCAGGGGCACTGACGGTGGAAATCACCGCGATTGGCGCAGGGTCTGTTTTGGCGCGGA
Organism: uncultured Paracoccaceae bacterium; assembly: GCA_963924905.1. GTDB lineage: Bacteria > Pseudomonadota > Alphaproteobacteria > Rhodobacterales > Rhodobacteraceae > Cypionkella. The sequence goes on along the minus strand of CAWUUC010000329.1, from coordinate 619 downwards.
TCACCAAAATGGTCAGTATTGCCCAAGCCGCGAAATTGCCTGTGCAGGAATTGGTGGATCAAATCACGCGCTGGTTTGTGCCTGCTGTGATGGTCTTGGCGGGGATCAGTTTTCTGATTTGGCTGCCGCAGGGTTTGGGCACGGCGATGGTGCACGGGGTGGCGGTTTTGATCATCGCGTGCCCTTGCGCGATGGGCTTGGCGGTGCCGATGTCCATACTAGTGGGAACTGGTCGCGCGGCAGAGCTGGGCGTGTTGTTTCGCGGCGGCGATGCAATCCAGCGCCTGTCGGGCGTGCAAACGGTGGCTTTTGACAAAACGGGGACGCTGACGATGGGGCGGCCTGTGGTGCAAGATATGTTGGACAAAGGCGGCGCCTTGGCCATCGCGGCGGGGATAGAGGCGGGGTCAGAACATCCCCTTGCGGCGGCGGTCTTGGCCTATGCCAAGGGCAGTGATGCCGCCCCTGTGCAAGATGTGCAAGCGGTCGCTGGTCTGGGCGCGCAAGGGATGCTGGGGTCCGATCCCGTGCGCGTTGGTTCGGCCAAAATGATGCCCGAACTGACGCCGGAATTTGCAGATTTCACGGCGCGTGCGCAGGATTTGGGCCATGGTCTTTT
>CAWUUC010000328.1:0-3763 GCA_963924905.1 uncultured Paracoccaceae bacterium | reverse complement strand
GTCAGACGCGCTTCTGTATAGCGGCTGGCGGCGGGGTTATCGCCGTCGATATTGCCAAAATTGCCTTGGCCATCAACCAGCGGATAGCGCACGTTGAAATCTTGGGCCAAACGCGCCATGGCGTCATAAATGGCACTATCCCCGTGTGGGTGATAGTTGCCCATCACATCGCCCGAGATTTTTGCAGATTTCCGAAAGGCCGAAGTTGCCGAAAGACGCAGTTCGCGCATGGCATAAAGAATGCGGCGATGTACGGGTTTTAGTCCATCGCGTGCATCTGGCAGGGCGCGGTGCATGATGGTCGACAGCGCATAGGTCAGATACCTCTCGCCGATTGCGCGGGCAAGGGGCTCGGACAGTGTGACAGACTCTAGCGGTATATCGGCATCATCAGACATATATGTTGTCTAGTGTGATGGGCTGCATCGGTCCAGACCGAAAATGCTTGCGTCTGCATTTCCCCCAATTAGGAAGGGGAAAACGGAGGATGATATGCAGCGCACGGTTTTGATGACAGGGTGTTCATCGGGGATTGGCTATGATGCCGCCCACAGGCTGGCGGCGCGGGGTTGGCGGGTTTTTGCCACTTGCCGCAAGCAGTCCGATTGTGATCGCTTGATCGGCGAAGGTTTGGAAAGTTTTGTGCTCGATTACGCAAATGAGGCCAGCATCATCGCCGCCGTGGCAGAGGTTGCTACGCGAACAGGCGGCACGCTGGACGCGCTTTATAACAATGGTGCATATGCATGCCCAGGCGCTGTCGAAGACTTGCCCCGCGACGCCCTGCGCGAAATCTTTGAAGTGAATTTATTTGGCTATCACGACCTGACACGTCGCGTGATCCCAATGATGCGTGCCCAAGGGCATGGCCGCATTGTCAATTGCAGTTCAGTTTTGGGATTGGTCGGGATGAAATGGCGCGGCGCCTATGTTGCGACGAAATTCGCACTCGAAGGCTTGTCAGACGTCTTACGGATTGAAATGGCAGGAACGGGCATCAAAGTGATCTTGATTGAACCTGGTCCGATTACATCATCGATCCGCAAAAATGCTATTCCTCATGTGGAAAAATGGGTTGATTGGAAGGCGTCGGCGCGCGCGGCTGAATATGCGCCTTTGATAGCACGGCTCTATGCCGAAAGTGGTCCTGATCGGTTCGAACTGCCCGCAAGTGCCGTAACCCAAAAACTGATCCTTGCGCTCGAATCCCCCCATCCAAGACCGCGCTATTATGTGACCGTGCCAACCTATATGGGTGGGATCGCGCGCCGACTTTTATCAACCACATGGCTCGACCGTTTGCTGGGCAAAGGCTGAGCTGCGGCTTTTTCACGCCTCGCCTTTCTCGCGCTTTGGGTTAGATGAGGCAAAACGAAAGGTGTTCTTATGTTCGACAATCCCCTGATCTTGATCGCCGTGCTTTTGTGTTTCGCCGTGCTGATCATTTTGGCCATTGGCATCGGTGGCTTTGCCAAAGGTGGCGAGTTCAATCGCAAACACTCGAATCGTTTGATGCGGTATCGGATCATCGCACAGGCCGTGGCCCTGATCGGGGTTGTGATTGCTGTCTATGCAAAAAAACAAGGGTGGATATAATAAATGGTAGTCTTATCAAAGATTTACACGAAAACGGGTGACGCTGGCGAAACGGCGCTGGGCAATGGCGCGCGGGTGGCAAAACATTCTTTGCGTGTCTCGGCCTATGGTACCGTGGATGAAACCAATGCGACCGTGGGTATGGCGCGTCTGCACGCGGGCGCGATGGATGCCGCCTTGGCGCGCATTTCCAACGATCTGTTTGACTTGGGCGCAGACCTTTGCACGCCTGAACAAGACAACCCCCCCTATCCGCCCCTGCGTGTAATCGAGGGTCAAGTTTTGCGCCTAGAGGCCGAAATAGATGAGATGAACACCCGCCTTACACCGCTGCGCAGTTTTATTTTGCCCGGCGGCTCTGCCTTGGCGGCACATCTGCATATTTGCCGCACCACGGCGCGGCGCGCAGAACGTTTGGTGGTCGAATTGGCCACAATGGAACAGGTCAATACGGATGCGGTGAAATACCTAAACCGTCTGTCCGATTGGTTCTTTGTTGCAGGCCGAATTGCCAATAATGACGGGGCCGATGACGTCCTTTGGGTGCCGGGTCTGACGCGATAGGGGCGGCGTCCCACCGTCATTTTTTGTCGGTTTTGGTCTGTTCGACCGGGTCGTGACGGGATATGACACTAACGAGAGCTTGGTTTGGCCCTGTGCCATAGAATGGAGAATGACGCGATGAAGGTTCTAGTGCCTGTCAAACGTGTGATCGACTATAACGTGAAGGTTCGCGTCAAGGCGGATGGTACGGGCGTCGATCTGGCAAATGTAAAAATGTCGATGAACCCCTTTGACGAAATCGCCGTAGAAGAGGCGATCCGTCTAAAAGAAAAAGGCACAGTCACAGAGGTGGTGGTTGTCTCGATAGGCGTGGCAAAGTCCCAAGAAACACTGCGGACGGCGCTGGCGATGGGGGCAGACCGCGCCATTTTGATCGAGGCTGCGGCAGATGTGCACACCGATATCGAACCACTTGCGGTGGCCAAACTGCTGGCGGCGGTAGTGCGCGAAGAAGAACCAGGATTGGTTTTATGCGGCAAACAGGCCATTGACAATGATATGAACGCAACGGGGCAAATGCTGTCGGCGCTTTTGGGTTGGTCGCAGGCGACATTCGTGTCGGAACTCGCGATTGAGGGCGATAAGGCGGTTGTCACCCGCGAGGTAGACGGCGGTCTGCAGACAATCTCGGTCAAGATGCCCACGATTGTGACCGTCGATCTGCGCCTGAATGAACCGCGCTATGCCAGTCTGCCCAACATCATGAAAGCCAAGGCCAAACCGCTGGCCACTAAAACACCTGCCGATTACGGCGTGGACGTGGCCCCACGATTGACCATTGTCAAAACCACAGAACCCGCAGGCCGCAAGGCAGGGATCAAGGTTGGTTCGGTCGACGAGCTGATCGCAAAACTCAAAGACGAAGCGGGAGTAATCTGATGGCCGTTCTTTTAATCGCAGATATTAACGAAGGCACCTTGGCAACCGACGCAGTGGGTAAAACCTTGGCTGCTGTCGCCTCGCTTGGCGATGTGCATATTCTTGTTGCAGGCACAGGTGCTGACGCAGCCGCCGCAGAGGCTGCAAAGCTTGGCGGTGTGTCCAAAGTGATCTTTGCCGATGACCACGCCTATTGCCACGGCATGGCAGAATCGACCGCCGCTTTGGTTGTGACTTTGGCCGGCGCATATAGCCACATCTGTGGCGCTGCGACCGCGTTCAACAAAAACGTTCTTCCCCGTGTTGCTGCTCTTTTGGATGTCATGGTGATGTCGGATGTCACCAATATCATTGATGTGGATACTTTTGAACGCCCAATCTACGCGGGCAACGCGATTCAATTGATCAAATCGGGCGATGCGAAAAAGGTTTTCACCGTCCGCACCGCCAGCTTTGCCGCCGTCGCGGCCACAGGCAGCGCCTCGGTTGAAAAAATCAGCGGGTCAGGGGATGTGGGCCTATCGGCTTGGGTGGCAGATAAAACCGCCTCTTCCGATCGACCAGAGCTGACCTCTGCAGGGATTGTGGTGTCTGGCGGGCGTGGTGTCGGCTCTCAGGCCGATTTTGCGCTGATCGAATCCTTGGCCGACAAATTGGGTGCGGCCGTAGGTGCTTCGCGCGCTGCCGTCGATTCAGGCTATGCCCCCAATGATTGGCAAGTGGG